>JBKJSI010000286.1:0-20588 GCA_046595915.1 Pirellulaceae bacterium | reverse complement strand
GGAGGATTTGGAGGAGGCGGATTCGGTGGTGGGGGATTTGGCGGCGGCAATTTTGGCGGCGGTGGTTTCGGCGGCGGGAACCAGCCTGGGCAACCCAACGGCACAACCCGGCAAAATGGCAAAGACGCTGCCGGGAACGCATCGCCAACCTTGATCGAAGGATTTGGCAATGAATACAACGACTCGCCGGTTTTAGGCTTCGGCGCTGGTCAAGAACAAAACCTCAGCGGCATCAAGTTTACTGAAGAAGACTCCAATCGTGTGGAGCGCACACTCCAAGCAAACGATCGAAATAAGGATAATGTGATTGAGGGCGAAGAACTCACCAAAGGACGTTGGGATGATGGCAACCCCAAACTCTATGACACTAACCGCGACGGCAGGCTGACAAAAGATGAACTATTGTTCCGCGCCGCGAAAAAACGCGTCACCGATGAGGCAGCAGCCAAGGCTGAGCAAGAGCAACGAGGTCGCGACCGTGACCAGCGCGGCGGCGAGCGCGGAGGCGGAGATCGTGGTGGCGGACGGTTTGGAATGTTCGGTGGTGGTGATTTTGGGGGCGGATTTGGAGGTAGGGGTGGCGATTTCAGCGGTGGATTTGGAGGAAGAGGCGGAGGATTCGGGGGCGGTTTTGGCGGACGCGGTGGAATGACGTTCGGCCCTCCAGGCGCAGAAGGCGGCATGGGCGGCGGACCTCCTGGCGGTAACATGACGATGATGATGGCGGCCCCCGGAGGTGAAGGCGGCGGACGCGGTGGCGGACGTGGCGGTCGCGGCGGCGGCGATCAAGGTGAAAACGGCGGAGGACGCGGCGGACCTCCCGGGCTGGGCGGCGGCGGTCCTGAAATGGGCGGACCCGAAATGGGCGCGCCTGGCATGGGTGGACGCGGTGAATTTGGCGGCGGTGAATTTGGCGGAGGGCGCGGCGGAAGAGGGGGCCGAGGCGGCGGAGAAGAAGGGGGCGGCGGCTTCGATGCATCGTCCATGCTCGAAAATGCCTTCACCGAAGCCGATCAAAACAAGAGCGGTTCGCTGGAAAAAGAAGAATGGAACAACCTGCGCCGAGTCAACGGCGAAGACCTCGACAAAGACAAAAACAGCATCATCACCAAACAGGAATATTTCGAAGTCGTTGGCGAGAAGATGGGCATCAAGGTCGATCCATCCAAATGGGCTTACAAACCCACCGGACCGATGACCTATCGCGCCAAAGACCCCAAGGAAAAGTATCCAGACGTTCCCGGTTGGTTTTGGAATGAAGACAAAGATGGCGACGGCCAAGTTTCGATGGCCGAGCATTCCAGTAATTGGAACGACGCCCGCATCGCCGAATGGCTCAAGCTCGATACCAATGGCGATGGCATGATGAGCAGACAAGAAGCAATCGCCTCAACCAAGCCCGCGCCCTCTGGGATCGTGACCACCACCCCGAAGGTAGCACCGGAGAACCAATCAAAAACCGAAGTCGCCGCTAATGGGCAAGGTCAGCCAGATCGGGGCAACAATGGCGGGCGCAATTCACGCAACAACGAAAACGCTCAGCCCGCGCCCGCGATCGATCCGGAGCAAGCGAAGGAAATGAAGGCAAATCGAGATAAACGTTGGGACCGTGCTGCCGCCGAACCCGCCGCGGCCGCGCCTGCGGCAACAGCATCAGCCACAGGCGAACTCCCCGCCGACCTACCCGACAGCATCGACAAAGCCAAAGCGCAAAGGTCCGCCAAGTTTTTTGCCCAATCGGACAAGAACAGAGATGGATTCCTGACTACCGAAGAGATGGAAGACGCCGAGGAAGCCGACAAAAACAAAGACGGCAAAGCCGATCTCAAAGAATGGATCATCTACAAAGCAAGCTAACGATCTGGAACCGCTGCAACGAGTTTCGCAAACGTGGCGCCGTTGCTGTAGCGTTTCTCATCCTAACCCGACGCGTAAGCGAGGCGATCCCTCGCTTACGCGTCGGGTTAGGAATGGACAAGGGCGCTTCGGAAAGGTGATTCACAGTCAGTCTTAAGGCACTACCGGCCCATATGGCCAATCTGGTAGGCCAGACAAGTACTCCGGTGAAACGCCCTTCACCACCGCGAACTGATCCGTGATCTTTGTCGGCGTCACCAGCCGACTCAAAAAGAAGAACACGATCGAGTTGATAAATAGTCCAAAGAAAAGCAGCATACCAACACCGCCAATGCCCGGTTCCTGCATCTGGTCGGCAACGACAAATCCGCCGATCATCGCCCCAAATGCCGCCAGCAAAGAGAGAATGCCCACCGCTAGCCGAATCCGCAGCTTATTCCGCGCTTTGTACGTGACCGGGAACTGAAACTTCGCCGACTTTCGAACAATCAAAGCCACAATGGCATACACCAGCAGCCCCGGAAAAACCACCAACAAGATCAACGCCGGGTGATGCCAATAAAGCGTCCGCGACAGCCAAGCCTCCACAGGCGCACCCGTCTTAATACACCGCGCCGGCAGCACCGCCTGCTTATGCATCACTAGCCGATTGCTCCCCATCCGAAACACGCCGCCCATGTACTGCGGCTGCGCCATCGCATAGCCACCCTCCGGCGCAGCATACGGATTCACCTTTTGATCGGAAAAAGGATTCTCCTTCGCAATCGGCGGCACATCGGTATACGAAGGACCAAAAGGATTGGTGGACATGGCCAGTTAGTTTCCAGAAAGTTGTTGTGCAAACATGAATGAACAATCACTTAGTGACCACTCTTACCGTCATCCTCTGTGGGAGCTCCCACATGCATCCATGCTGTCAGAAGTGGCGAGAGAATCAGGCAAATAACCCCGCCGACCGCCGCAGCAATAGCAATCTGCTTGAAGACGTCGCCATAGACATGAACGGTCTCAATCGGTGGAGGCACCGAGCCGCTGCCGCCTCCTTCATGCGTTACACCGGTGAATTGCGAAATGATCGCCGCCAGATATTGCGCAAAGGCGGTCGCCAAAAACCAAGCGCCCATGGTCGTGCTCACCAAGAACTTGGGCGATAACTTTGTCACCATCGAGAGCCCAACCGGGGATACGCAAAGTTCGCCCGTGGTATGAAGTGCATAACCCAGGATTAACCAGGTCACATTGACCATTCCACGCTCATCACAGTGTTGAGCGCCATACCAAATCGCCGCAAATCCAAGCCCAACTTGAATGATCCCCAAACCAAATTTTACCGGGGTCGGCGGCTCCAAGCCCCATTTGCCGAGTAGACCCCAAAGAGTTGTTACTAAAAGACCGAAGAGCAGAATGCAAATCGCATTGATCGATTGAAAAACACTCGCCGCCACATCCTCACTCCGATTGGCGATGCCCATTCCTACATTGTCTTCATGCACCGTCCAATCGATTTCAAAGTTGGGGTTAGATTTATGCTCCGGTGTCTGCCGCAGTGCGTTCAGCTGATCCATCGTGAATTGCTTCGTGCCGTTGGTATACCCAAGCTGCTCTTGTGTTGGCTGCAACTTGATCACCGACCCCACTTCACGCTGTTCAACCCGACGAGACTGAGCAACACGGTCGACATTGCGGTCCGCAAAGTTATTCAGACTGCTTCCAGCCTGCTCAAAAAAGGCCCAAAACAGGATCGAAAAGAAAATCAGCGTCAGAGCGACCACCATGCGATGTCGAGCAATGCGCTCTAGGAAGATCGTTTGAAAAATCAAATACGATGCCGCAACTAACCCTGTGACAGTGAGCAGGAGGCCAGCAGGTTTACTGATTTCGGTGAGAAATACATTGGCAATCGCTTTGAGAGGCCCTGCATTGTTCGCAATCGATTCGACAGTTTTCTCACTGAACAAAAGGAACGGTTCGCCATTTTTCGTAATAATGGAAAATCCGGAAACCATCAAAGTCACGACAGGAATCGCGAGCAAAATACCCACGATCACTAACCCCAATTTTCCCCATGGGGTCGAACCTCCTGGCGGTCTTCCTGTCCAGTTTGGAAGGCCGCCCAGCGCCATCGCCCGGATGGAAATCACCGCCGCCGACCCCATGCATAGCGCTGCAAAACTGTTGAGCACCAGCGTCGTAAATTGATTGGCCCGAAAATAGAACAGCGCGGAAACGCATGCCGTAGCCGCAACGCCCACCAGAATTTGCGCAATCAAAGTTGGCACAACAAAAACGACTAGTCCAAGGAGCATGCCAAAGGTCGCAAGTCCAAAACCATAGTGCCAACCATACTTCTCGCCAATGTATCCACATAACAACGGACTGATCGCCGCACCCAGATTCACACCAATGTAGAAAATCGTAAACCCACCATCGCGTAGGCGGCTCTTCGCGGGATAAAGCTGCCCCACCATTGTGGAAATATTAGGCTTAAAGAATCCATTGCCAACGATAATCAGTGCCAAGGCGAAATAGAACATATTTGGGTTTTCATAACCCATAACTAAATGGCCCAGCGCCATCAAAATACCGCCAATGATCACGGCGATCCGTTGCCCCAATATCTTGTCCGCAAGCATGCCGCCAAAGAATGGCGTCATATAAACCAGCGCCGTATACGCGCCATACACGGTATATGCACGGCTGTCTTGATAAGCCAAAAACCCTTTGATCATGTAAAGCGTCAATAGCGCCCGCATGCCGTAAAACGAAAATCGTTCCCACATCTCCGCGAAAAATAGCGTAAACAGCCCCGTCGGATGTCCGAACAACGTGGGAAGCGCTTGCGTAAGTTCATCGTGGCTCGGCGTTTTCGACATGGATTCTTCCAGGGCATGAGTAGTGCATCGCCTCGCGCGAGATATTAACACCGCTAGCACAGAAAATCATTCCCTAAATCCACTTGCGTTGCACAACTATCCAAAAAGCAGTGCCAGCGAACCTGTCAATGAAATGCTAAAATGGTGGCCTTCCAGCACTCAAACGCTAGAATCAAGCCTAAACATCGCCAGAAATCGATAAACGGAATAATTCTCGAGTGCGGCGAACGCGCCGCATCAAACAAAGGAGTGCAGATGACTCGTTTAGCCTTTTGGACCTTCCTCGGTAGCTTACTCGGCCTGCCACTATCCCCAATCGCAGCACAAGAAAAGAACGTCGCCGAACCCAAAGCGACTCAACACCCGCTCTCTATCGCCGCCGCTCCCTACTCGCCCCGCGAAGAAGTCAGCGGCGAGATCAAAATCATTGGCGCCAACACCCTCCGCCCGCTCGCCGGGCTCTGGAAAGAGGAATTCGCCAAGTACCATCCCAAGGCCAAGCTTGGCCTCAAACTCGATGGCAGCGAATTAGCAGCCCCGCTCCTCGCTAAGGAGAAAAACGTCGTTGCCCTGCTAAGCCGCCAATACCTGCCGGAAGAAATCGCCGAAATCGAGAAAACCAGCGGTGGCAAAGTCCTCCAGCTCGTCGTCGCCTACGATGTCCTCGGCGTGATCGTCAATAAAACCAACCCCATCGAAGGCATCACCAGAGCTCAAGCAAGAGCCCTCCTCCGAAAAGGAAACGCCGAAGAAAAAGAAGCGGTCGTCTGGGGCGATATCGGCGCCCAAGGTGATTTTGCCAAAGTCAAGATCGCCCCTCACGGGCGCAGCAAAACCTCCGGCACCCGCACCTACGTTCGCCGCCTCGTCCTCGGCCCCAAGGAAGAAGAACGCGATCAAGAGGCCCACGAAAGCTCCTCCTCGATCGCCGACGCAGTCGAAAAAGACCCCGGCGGAGTTGGATACGCCAGCATCTCACACGTCCGCAAAGACAAAGTCAAAGTCCTCGGCGTCGCCCGCGAAGCCGGCGAACCCTTCGTAACCCCCACCGACGAAAATGTCGCTACGGGCCGTTACCCGCTGGTCCGCCCCCTTGTCCTTGTCGCCATCGGCACGGAAGAAGGCCTCGCCGATCCCACACTGTTGGAAGCGATCCACTTCATGCTCAGCGAACGGGGCCAAATCCAAATTCTTAAAGATGGCTACCTACCCGCCACCCGCTCCGACATTGTCCAAGGCCTCGACCTCCTAGGCCTCTCCACCATCAAATAACTTCGTTCGCATTCTCGTACTCGTACTCGGCGTGTGGCCGTGTTTTGAGAACAAAACGGCAAAAAAAGCGCCCAACTCGAAAACACTCATCCCGTTTTGTTTTCATAACACGGCTCCCTAACACTCACCCCCCGCACCAGACAAAGCGATCGATCCACCAAAGGAATTGACCATGAGAATAGCACTCTGTCTAATGGCGATCCTCGCCGCGTCAACCAATTTTGTCGCCGCTCAAGCAACACGCGATCGCAACGCACCCGGCGGCGCTGGCCAGCTTGGTGGAGGCTACGGCAGCGGCCTCGAAACCCAAGGCGCCGATTCCCGTTGGCTAAACCCCGGCGGCAACAACAGCTGGCGGCCGCCTAGCTACCAACTAGGCGTCACTGTCCGCAATACCGACCGCGGCGTCGTACTAACGAGCGTCCTCCCCGGCTCCAATGCGCAGCGCGCTGGCCTGGAACGCAACGATACCATTCTCACCGTCGCCGGCTACCAAGTCGGATATGTCGGCCGCCAACTCTATGACCTCGGCGACGAAATCAATGCCCGCGCCGCAAACGGTCAGGCGCTCTTACTCATCCAAAATGGCCGCAACGGCGAATTACGAAATCTCACTGTCGATCTAGCGACTACCCGCGGCGTCGTGAGTGGCGCCGCTCGCTGGGGAACCGATGTGTCGCTCTCGCGCGACGCGATGCTGGTCGTGCGAATCATCGATGTCACTAATCCCGCTTGGCAAGATGTCGTCGTTGCCGAACAAATCTACCGAGGCGTTAGCCGAGGCGGCGCCCAATATGAAATCGGCTACGCCCCCGCCAACATTCAAGCTAACCGCAAGTACGCCATTGCCGCGCACATCCGCGATGGCAACACCGTCCCCTTCGAACTCGCCACGCCGCGCAATGTCACGCTCAATGGAAGCAATCAACGCCTCGATGTCACACTCGACCGCTCCCGTGGACAAGGCGGCGGCAATCGCCCCGGCGCATTCCCCACCCTACAAATTGTCAGCCTCTACCAGTCGCTCTTAGACCGACCACCCACCGCGCGAGAGATCGCACTTTGGCAAGCAGAATTCGCCCGCGGCTCGACGCTTGATGATGTCCGCCGCCAACTCCTCGGCGGCACCGAGTATTACGACAAGAATCGCAACGACGACAATCGCTTCCTCAACGACGTTTATGGCTCCACCCAAGGCCGCGCGCCCGATGCCGCCGAATTAGATCGCATGAAACAACAACTCCAATCCTCCGGCGGCCTCCGCACCGACCTGGTCCGCGACCTCATGAAGCGTCTCGAAGGAAACCAGCCGCCAAAATAAGGTTCTTCATCACTTTCAGTGGGCCTTTAACAAGCAATTTGTTGATGCCCTTTCACCCAATACTCGCCTTCAACCTGATCATCTTGATCATCTGCTGAGCATCTGTCCCTAGATAGTGAGCATCTTGATCATCTTCCAAAAACAAGCCCTTTTTGCTCCCTCTCCGCCGTAAGTCCTTTAGAATTCCGATCTTGCCAACCGCGCCCCCAACCCGGCCCCTTTTCCCTCGTGAGGGGGCGCGTAGGGCGCACTAGGCCAGGTTGGAAAAACAAGCCTTTTTTCAAGCCACCCGTGCCCATCCTCAGCGTATCGCCCGCGAAATTTCCCCAAGACCCGAGAATAAAAATGCTTCGATGAGGCCTTAGCGATAAACCGCCCCAGCTCCCCGCGTCACCGCCGATTGGCTCATCGCGGACTTTCGTAACTTCTCCGCCTCTGCCGCATAAGGCGATTTCGGAAATCGCGAAACCATATCCCCGAGCACGGTGCTTGCCTTCGCCTGATCACCTAGTTGCAGATAGCACTTACCTATCTGCAACATTGCCACTGATTGCCAATAGGGGAACCTGTAAGACTCCTGGACCTTGTTGTAGGCGTTGATCGCTTTCTCATATTCCTTTTGGCGGAAGTACGTTTCACCAATCATCCACTGCGACATCGCCGCCGATTCGCTGCGTTTGCCATCGTCACCTGCAATCACTCGGTCAAAGTGTTTACGGGCTCCCGTAAAATTCGGAACCTGCATTAGGCAGCGCCCCATTAGATACTCGACTTCATGCATCCGATCGAAATTCGGATAAGCCTGCGCAAGCTCATCCGCCGCGTCGTAAGCATCTTGCCACTTCTGACGCCATGCCAAGATCTGTGCCTGGCGAAGGGGAATGATTGGCAACCAAGCTTCGGTGCGACCTTCCGCATTCTTCGCGAGCGCCGCAAATCGCTCCTGTGCAGTCTTCCAGTCGCGACTCTTATAAGCCGCCTCTGCCGAAAGATACTGTGCCGAGAGCGCCAGCGGACTTTCTGGTGTGTCGGATAGCAATTGCGCCGCGTTTTTCTCGACGATCGTCCATTTATGTTCGGCGAGGGCATTCTGCGCCCTTAGAAAGAGCACGTGATCGAGCAACCGCGTCGGACTCGCCGACGACCCACTCTGCCGCAAAATATCATCGAGCAGTTTATTGGCCACATCTCGTCGACCACTCGCCGATTCATATTCCGCAACACGATAAGCAGCGTCCGCCCAAAGTGTGCTCTGCGGATAAGCCTCGACAATCTCGAGGAACGCCGATTGGCTACTCTTCAATTCGCCCGACTCCACCAGCGTCCAGGCCAGGCGATACCAGGCCAAATCAAGCTGCGGAAAATCGGCATACTCATCGACCAACCTCCGCAGCACTTTGGCCGCTTCGGCATCTTTTTGCCCACGATCTAAAATCCGCCCCGCAGCGAGTAGAGCTTTCGGCGCCTCCGCTGTCGTTGCATGATTGGTATAGACGGTGACGTAGTTGTCCAGCGCCTTGTCGAAGTCGCTAAGCTCTTCCGCTCGAATGCCTTCTTGAAAGAGCGTAAACGCCGCCTGCTCATCGGCGCGTCCGGAAAGCGGAATCGCCTCCGCTACATTCTCACCCTCCAATGGAGCACGCCCCGAATCAAGCCGCGCCAGCCCATCCTCACCAAATTCGATATATTCCCGAGGATTATCGCGAAAAGTCAAACTCGTGTAAAGATTCCTGGCAAGGTCCTTCTCATTCTGCTTTGCCGCCGCAACCGCGAGCTTCTGTTCCGATTTGAGGATCGTCTCGACCCCGCCGATCTTCTCAGGTTCGAGCTTTCGCAACTGCTCGATGCTCTTCAGCGCCGGCTTCGGCTGCTTATCCATAATCTGGCAGAGCGCGAGCAACTCGTAGTAGTGCGCCGCGTCGACATCATTGCCGCGCACCCGTAAATACTCTTGCAGGGGAGCAATCGCCTCACGATATTTTCCTAGCAAGACATTGGCGTTCGCTTCTGCCGCGGTCACAGCCATCTCAAAATCACCGCCCGGTTCGCCGCTGCTCTTCTCGATCTTCTTGATTGCCGCCAGCGCCTTATCAGCTCGTCGTAATCCGATCTCCGACAGCGCCAAGAAAAGCCAATTGTCGTTGGTGAAAGCGGTCGGCAAGATGGTCTCCTCCCCCACCGCTTTGGCAGGATCGCCTCCCTTGGGAAACCGCTGCGTCAATGTCTCAAATGTCGACTGAGCATCAATGTATTTTTCTGTTTTCAAAAAGACCTGGCCGACCAGTTGATCCATGTAAGGATAGAGCGGACTAGATGAAAACTGCTGCGAGGCAACTGGAAAATATTCACCAGTCACCTTTTTGTAATCTTGCTTTTCAAACGCCACTCGCATCGCGCTCAAAAAGGCATCATCGGCGAATTCACTTTCGGGGTAATCAATAAACGTCTTTTCAAATCGCTTGGTGGCTAAATCGAATTGCCCTTCAGTGCGATAAGCCTCACCCAAATAGTATGCCACCGCCGCCACCGGCGGATCTTCTGCGGTTTCCTTCGGAATCTCGATCAACTTCAGCGTATTGACCGCCAGCAGGCCATCGCCCTGATTATCGCGATCGAGATAAGTCCGGCCGAGCCAATAGAGTCCCCAGTTGCGATTCGGATTCGGTCCATTCGTCTTCGGCGCCTTCACAAATGGAGTCAGCGCCGAAATCGCCTCACCATAGCGTCGCCCATCGTAATAGAGCCGTCCCAGTCGAATCCGCGCCTCAGCGGCAAGAGGATTCTGAGGGTTATCCGCCATCTGTTTAAACGTCGAAATTGCCTGCGGAACCTCGCCGCCAGCAGCCTGCGCTCGGCCTAAACCAAGCCTGCACTCCTCGGTTACCTTCTTGAACTCGCTTGTCTCCGCCGCATTCTTACCCGCCTTCTTCGAATAGATTGCTAGGCCTTCCTGAAACAACTTCTTCGCCGCCGCCGCATCAGGATTGTCGGGCAACAGCAAGATGTCACCCAAATAGGCAAGTGCGTACGCGTCCTTGTCATGATTCGGATAGAGCGAGCGATAGGTGGTCAGATCCTTCTGCGAACGGTCAAAGTCATTGAGAAAGAATGAGCATTCACCGATGCGAAACAGAGTGAGCGCCTTTTTATCTTCCGTTGTCGCCTTATCCGAATACTCGATGAAGAGATTCCGCGCCTTTTCATATTCACCAAGTTGCACGAGCGATTCGGCCATCTCAAACGGTGCGTTCACCGCCTGAGGATGTTGCGGGAATCGAATCTGAAAGTCCTCATAAGCCCGAACCGCCTCTTGCCATTTGCCCGCGTTGTAGAGCTTCTCCGCCGCTGCTAACGCCGCGTTACCATCCGCGCCAGCAGTCTGCGCGAAACTCACTCCAGGAAAAATCGACGCGAATGCGACGAAGAATAAGAAGAAGAGGCGCCCAATCGAGCGTAGGTTTGCCATCCTTGCACCTACCACACAAACGTTTCTCAGACTGCGCTAATCAAACCACGAAGTCCAAACTACGGAGACTTAGCGAATTACCCAAGCGATCCATCGCCGCGCGGTTACTGCCCAAAGTTCTATGTCAAAGCAGTCATATCAGACAATCCCAATCAAGACCTTGAAAGGAATAGAGAACCAAGGAGAACTACAAAGACTGGGTGCCTGGGGCCGGGTTGCTGTAAAAATTTCCATCACTCATTGCGGTCCCCAGCAACCTGTGCCCCCGGTGCATATCGCACAGCCCTCATGGCCACTTCTCCCCTAAACAGCTATCCTGAAGCCTGAAATTCAAGCCTTTTTTGAGCCCGCAAATGGCCTCGCCCGAAGAACTCGACCTCCCTTCACTTGCCGAATATCTGCATGTGACTCTCGCGCATGCTAGCAAGCTAGCAGAACGCGGGCGCATCCCCGGCCGCCGCGTCGGCGGTCAATGGAAGTTTAGCCGCACCGAAATCAACGGCTGGATCGAGTCTCGCCTCGGCGATGCCAACCCCAACGAAATGGCGCCAGTTCACCAAGTCGTCCAGTCCTCCGAATTTGATTCAGCCACACCGCTCACCCTCGCCGAAATGCTCCCGCTCGATGCGATAGCCGCCCCGCTCTCTGCCCGCACCCGCCAATCGGTGATTGACGCCATGGTCGAACTCGCGGGAAACACCGGCATGCTCTGGGACGTCGTGCGCATGCGCGAAGCCGTTAAAGATCGCGAAGAACTCCACACCACCGCATTAGAAAATGGCGTCGCCCTCCTGCACCCTCGCCGCCCCCTCCCCGCGATTCTCGAAGCTCCGTTATTGGCATTGGGCGTCGTCTCGAGCGGCATCCACTTCGGCGATCTACGCGGCAGACAAACCGATGTTTTCTTCCTCATCTGCTCGATCAGCGATCGCGGCCATCTCCGCACGCTCTCCCGCCTCGGTAAGTTCCTCACCGATACCGAAGCACTCGACGATATCCGTAATGCCGAAAACGTCTACGACCTACGAGAGCGTTTCATCACCAACGAAAAACGCCTCTTCGGCGACGAGTCGTAACAAGCGAAGGCAAGGAGCCGCCCATGCACTTGCTCATCGTCAGCAGTAAAGAGAACGTCAACCTCCCGCGCCCCAACCTCAATCTGCACCAAGATTGGCGCGTCTCCAATCTAGATTCCTTCGCCGAGCTAGAACCCCAAGTCAAACGCGCCTCTCCGCCACCCGACCTAATCCTCGCCTACCAGGACCGCCCCAAACAGCTTTCACAAGCTACTGTCTCGCGACTCCTCTCCGCCCGCCCTCTCCTCCGCATCATCCAAATCCTCGGGCCCTGGTGCGAAGGTGACCTAAGAACTCCAGGCCGCCTATCTGGCGTGCTAACCATAACCTTCCGCGAGGCCGAGCACCGCCTCGCCACACTCCTAGAAGAATTCCGCCAAAGCAAAGGACCGCTATCCCGCCCCCTCACCTCACTGGAATCACTTCCCCAAAAGCCTCAACAACTATCACCGCCCATGCGAGTAGGCCTTCACCTACCCAAACAACTCGCCCTCGGCCTCTCAGCAAGCCTAACCACGCTAGGACACGAGCCCGTCCCAATTGATGGCGCCACGCCAACAACAAACACCCTTGACGCAATCATCATCGACGGCGACACCGAACTACCCGCCCCCACACCCTTAGACCATCCAAAAGTTCTAAAACTCCACGGCTTCTCAAGACAAGAAGACCACCGCTCGCTACCAAAACTATTCACCCTCGCCGACCTAGAAGGCACCCTCAGCAAGCTCGTTCACCGCTAAGCGTCGGCCGTGATTTCGACCTGTCGCTTCCACTCCCGCTTGGCGAAAGAAGTCCCACCTTGCATCCCACCATTAGCGTCCATTCGCGTGAATTAGCGGTTTCCGCATTTCCTTTGTTACCTTCGTTTCCTTCTGTTCAAATACCCTTTCTGCCTCACTTCGGCTTCACCGACTCAGAGACCTCCGACTTCTCAATCACATAAGACTCAATCACTTGCGATCGATACTCGCCGCCGCCGCTCTCATCTACGAAATCAGCCTTAGCAAAATCACCCGCCGAAAATCCATTCATCGGAAAAGCCGGCAGCCGGAAATAGCGTTTGATCCAGCGCATGATGAACGCGCGATAAAGAACGCGGATCGGCGGAATCAAGAGCGAGATACCGATCAAGTCCGAGAGAATCCCCGGCGTAATCAGCAGCAGCCCGGCAATCAAAATCAAAAAACCATCCAGCAGCGAAGTCGTCGGCAGCTTGCCAGCTCGGAGCTCCGATTGAATCCGCCAGTAAACGCCCGCCCCTTGCCAGCGCGAGAGAGCCGCGCCGAAAACTCCCGTACCGATCACCAGCACAATCGGCCAAATAATGCTGCCAGTCATGTCATGAAACAACATGAGCAGGGTCAGTTCCACAATCGGAACGACGATAAAAGCAACCACCAGCAGTAGAAGGATCCTGGCCAAGCAACATCTCAACGAAGTACGAGAACGACTCCGTTCGACATTATACGTGCTCTCTACGCCTAGCGCATGATGGTCGTTTTTTCCAGTCCCGCCGACAATTTGGCCACCCGATCTGCCGCCGACCGATCTCCCATGTCCCGGTACATGCTCTCAAGATTGCCGTAAGCGAGGTTCAGCGCCTCGCGGCTCGCCCGCCCTTCGTTGGCAGCCTCCTGAAGTCCCTTGGCGCCAAGTTCTGACAGCAAAAGTGCCTGCTTCTGATCGCCCGTTTCCCAGTAAGACGCTCCCATTCCAATGAACGCGAGCCCGCGCAGCCCCTTCTGTCCCGCCAAAGATTCCGGCAATGGCTTTTCAAGCAGCCCAACCGCTTGCTCATACCATTCCACCGCCTTGGCGTGATTCTCCTTCGCAACGGCGGCGATGCTTCCCAGTTGATAGAGCAACATCCCCCGCGCAAAATCATCATCACCGCACTCTTCACGCCCGCGAACCCCCTCGGCCATCATGCTCCAAGCCGTATCCGCAAATTGCCCCGCTGCTCGATGTTTGCCGCGCGCCGATTCAATCCGCGAAGCATCCGTCAGCGCCAAAGAGACTTCCCACTTAATCCGATCGCGATATGCCGGATCAGCCGCCGCACGCAATAGCTTTTTGTAATCGAGCTGCAGCTCGGAAATGTCCCGATCAGGATTCGACTTCGCCGCGAGACCCAAGTGAGTCGACATCACCGAGCGATGGACCGCCAGCCAAATATCGTCGTTCAAATCTTCATCGCTAATCGCCGTCTCAGCGAGCAATCGCGCCCGTTCGTTCCACTGCGCACTCGCCTTCTCTGCATCCTCAAGCTGCCCCCAAGCAATGCATCGCGCAACGCCGAGGTGCGACTCGATGAGCACCCGCCGCGCAAGCCTTCGCATCGCCGGTCGTCCATCCTCCGCAAAAGTCGATGCCTCGCGGATCGCTAAGCGAAATGCCTCCACTCCCTTATCAAAATCAGGATCAGGCCCGCATGCAAATAACTCCGCCTGTTGGCTCAGCGCCCGCGCTTTGGCATGCGGCGGAAGTTGCGTCATTGCCAAAATCGTGTTCACGATCCGCGAAGCTTCGCCATGCTTGCCCAGCGCGAGCAGAATCTTCGCCCGTGTCAAATGATACCCCGGCGCGACTGAATCAAGCCGAATCGCCTCGTCCACCGCCCGCAACGCCGAGATGTGCCGTCCGAGCTCACAAAGTAAATTCGCCTTCAGCCAATACGCCCGCGGTTCATTCGGGTCCAGCTTTAGCGCCACTTCCAAGTCGCTAAAAGCCGACGCATAACCATGCCCCTTGTCATCGAGCGCCCGCAGCAAAAACGGCTCCGCTTGAATCCGCTCCAGCGTGATCTGATCCACTTCCGCAGAGCCATTGGCGGCCTGCGCAAACTCTAGAATCACCCCTCGCTCAGGAAAAACCTGACCCAGCACATATCCATCACCGCTGGTGACTAGCCCTGGCTCAAAGCTCGTCAGCCCGAGTTCTTTCATCACATCCTTCGTCGGCAGCGGCTTGTGCAGAATCAATGTGACGGTTTCCACCACACCGCTAACGAAATCCACATTCACTTGCTTAAATGTATCAGAACCAAACCTCAGCGTCCGCACTGCACCCTCATTCGCCGTCGAGATCGGCTTTCCTAGCGCAGAGAGAGTCGCACTCTCATCCGAAACCCCAGGCGTCACTCCCAGAAAATTCGAAGGATGATGATCGAACGTCTCGTCCGTCGAATCCGTGGCCGGCGCCGCAGGGTGCGCAGCATGTTCCTTGGTGACACCACTCACCTCAAGCTTGTTACTCGGACCGGCTTTCGGCTCATCCTTCGGCTCAGTTGTCGGTGGAGCGACATCACCTTCGCGCACCAACTCAGTCGGTGTCGCATCCAATAATAGCGCTGTCGACGGGCGCTTTCGCGGCTTCGAAGCAACTTCGGCAGCCGCTTCATCAGCCTTCGCCGATCCCTGATCAGATTCTTCATTGACTTGAGACTCAGAATCCTTAGGCGTCGTCAGCAACCCAGGCTCTTTAAGTTCTGTTTCCACTTTCTCCGGCGCCAGTTTCACTGGGGGCTCTTGGCTATCCTTCGGTGCTGGTGTTGGCATTGGTGTCGGCCCAGCTGTGGCCCCAATCGGCCGCCGCTTCAGCACTGAAATCTCGCTCTTGGAAGGCGTCTTGTTCACTGCCACGCCAGATCCAACAGCACTCTCTTCCGTTTCCAGCACCGCATTCGCATTCACTTGCGGCGTCTGCCCCTCATCCGATGTCGGTATTGCATAAGGGTTGCGAACCTTCCGAGCGGAAGGCGCATTTAACCCCTTTGCTGTTGCGGCATCGCCATTTGGCGCCGCCTGGTCGACCCCATAGGGCTTGGCCGATTGCAGCTTTGGCGAAACGCCAATTCCAAGCTGGCGCAACTTCGGAGTATTGCCAGGCGCAGCCAGCGCCGGCCCTTTAACCTGTGGTTTTTGTGCGGCGTCTTCATCTTGCCCAACTTCCGCATGCGAAGCCGCTCGAACATCTACGTCGATTCGAGATGAAATCGCAGAGGCATCGTGATCCGGTTTGACAAACCGCTGTGGCGCACGATAGCCGCGCGTCGAAGCTTTCGGCGCCTTGGCAACTTCACGCCACCCCGCCGCTTCCCAAAGCTCAACCGCCTTTGAAGAAACGCGCGTTGCGATTTCCATCGCCGCTTTGCGAGACTCCTCCGGCTTGGAATACGCAACCACGCCCAGCACGAGCAGGCCCAAACCAAGAACCGGAGTCAATCGAATGGAGGGATGTCGGCGCATCTCGCGAGTTCCTCTTCCTGTCGCGGCACGAATGCCATTCATCAAGGCAAACATATCTTCAAATCGCTAATCCACCCCCGAACTGCGGATCATCGAAGTTCCGCTATCGCAGGTCCAGATCAACGACCCATTTCACCCCTCACACTAGCAAGCAATCGCAGTCACACCGCCGCTAGCGACAAGGAGAACTTTTCTTAAAACGTCCTCAAGCAATTGTTTCGGTTCTCATTCCCACCCAAGATGAATCAGACCTCGCCATCAAGCCATTTGAATGACGAATCTCACGTCGGAGGTAACCACAAATCGCTAGCAAAAATAGCAAACGACCACATCGTAAGTCCGTCGCTTCGCCGACGGACGCCTTTTCGCCGGCAAAGCAAGTAAAAAAACGGCGGCCAACAGCGCAAAAGCCATGCATCCTGCAAGCCTCGATTCCAGCGCAAACCACCCCCTTCAGCCAACCTTACTGGCCTCGCAAAAAGACCTTCCCCCTCCCCTCCTCCGGTGAAGTAAGATAACAGCTACAAACCTCAGCCACCTCACTCCACCGCGCCCACCAAAAACATGTCACCCCATCGCTGGGCAATCTACTGCGCACTAACAGGGCTAATCCTCCTGCCTATCGCCATCGTCTGGAGCCAGCAACCACAAGAACCCCGCACACAATCCGGTGGCGTCCCGCGTTGGCAGCGAGGAGGTCAAACTAGCGGGATGGGAGGCGGACGCGGCGGCGGTCGAGGCCGCGTCTCCGACCGCAGCGAATACCCGATGTGGGAAAACTCCGCCGAGTTCAAAAAAGATGTCTTCACCTTCGCCCGCATCCAGTTCGACAGCTACGGCGGGCGCGGCGGCCAATCCTGGGCGAACGACTTCCCCGACTGCGACTGGAATTTTTCTTACCGCCTCCAACAACTCACTTCGCTCGAAGTCGATCCCAATGGCAAAGTCCTCCGCCTCACCGACCCCGAACTTTTTGACTACCCCTTCATCTACATGTCCAACCCGCAGTCGATCAGCCTCAGCCCTGACGAGGTAACCGGCCTGCGAAAATATCTTCTCAACGGCGGCTTCCTCATGGCGGATGATTTCTGGGCGGCCCAAGCGATGCGCAGCCTCCGCGAAATCATGGAAGAAGTATTACCGGGCCGAAAACCGATCGAGTTGCGACTCGATCACGAGCTATTCCACATCGTCTACGATCTGAAACAACTCCCCCAAGTCCCCAGCATCCTCGCCTGGCGTCAAGGCGACTTAGTCGAACATTGGCACGGCAGCTTCGAAGGCGACGAAGCCCCCCACTTCTGGGCCTACACCGATGACTCCGGCCGAATCATGGCCCTCTTCTGTCACAACAACGACATCGGCGACGGCTGGGAACGCGAAGGCGAAGAGGTTGAGTATTTTCAACGATTCTCAGAAAAGTGGTCGTATCCACTGGGCATCAACATCATCACCTATGTGATGACGCACTAGAAGTCGCGACGTGAATGCTCAGCCTAGCGCAACCTGGCCAACTCTCTAGGACGTTGGCACAGTTGGGGGTGCGGTTGGCCAACGTGGAATCTAAAGGACTTGCGATTAACTGTTGCAAAGAGAGAGTCCAAAGAGAGAGAGAGCAAAAAGTTAATTTGCACTCTGCGCCGCCTGATACGTAGTACGGGCGTTAAACAAGATGGTCTTTCTGACATTTGGCAAGCCAACGTTTCCGGCTTCCATGAATCGCTTTCTAGATGGCCTAAAAACAGAGTTTCCAGCTTGGTTATGGGCCTATTGTACCGATTTGAGAAAAAATGCCGGGCCACTTGATTCTTTTTTGTACCCTGCGCGTCTGGGCGGCAACCTCACGCCCGCGGCGTGAGGTTTCTCAGTATCCCCGCCAAATCCACCATCTCCTCCGCGCCCTTCGCGTCTCCGTGTGATCTCATCACTGCGGAGCGTTATTACTCCGCATCGCCGCCAAAATCTGCCGAATCGCACCCAAATGGTAAGCCGTATGCGCCGCACTCGCCAGCGCGCCAGCGGCGCTGAGTTCATCCCAATCTCCATAATTCTCAACTGCCTCGCGCCAAGTCGCCGCCGCTACTCGAAGCCGCGTACAAAGCCCTTGCCACTCCGCGTCATCCACCACCGTCCGCTGCCAACTCGCATTCCAGTCGGCATCTTTCCAAGGATTTGTCTCCCCATCCGCCCAGCGATTAAGCAGCGAAAGTCCATAATGCAAATGATCGACATGCGCGGCGACGGTCGTCTTCCCCGGAATCGGTCGGCTCGAAGCGATCTCGGCGGAGAGAGACTCAATCTGCTTCAATAATCCCGGGTCATTTTGATTGAGGACGTAAGCCTGCCGCCCTGGCGGCCCATCAAAAACCTCGGTCAGTAACGTTAGCAGCGCTTGCAGAAACACAGGCTCATTTCGCATAAATTACGGCTCAATCATGGGGGGAGCGGTCACCAGTAACAACATTCTTGATCGCATTCATTTTTCGCGCGAGAAGCCAAAAGGGAACCCCACCGCAAACATGGAATTCATCGGCGCAAGCATGCCCACACCGAGCTCAAAGCGCTCTGCTGCGATCTGACACGTAGTCGATTGCCCTAAGGCGATGAACCTTCCATAATGCCCTCCGACGGCAACTCCCTTATGAGACGAAAATCATGAAAGCCCGCCAATTGTGCAATGGAAATGTCTTCCAAATCGCCGTATCGCTGATGTTGCTCACCCTCATCACCGGCTGCGAACCACCCAAAACTCCCATCGTTACCAAATCCGCCGGCATTGCGAAAAAAGTCAATCTCGATGACTCGGGAAAAAGTGAACCCTCCGAATCCGAAACCGAAACGAAAACAGAGGCCAAGATCGAACCCATTGCGAAGACTCAAGCCGCATCTGCCGCACCCATTGTGGGGCCAGGTCGCCCCCAGCCGGCAATCGCCACAGATGCGCCGCCCGAATCAACGTACACCAAAACCAAGCGCGCCCCCATCTACATCGAAGAACCCAACGGCAAAGAACTGATTGCCGCCGCGCTCAAAAAAGCCAAACGCGACCATAAAAATGTCCTCGTCGAGTGGGGCGGCAATTGGTGCGGCTGGTGTTAAAAGCTCCATGATGTTTTTCATCAAGACGAAGTGGTGCGGACGATCCTCTATGAGAATTTCGAACTGGTGCTCATCGATTGCGTCCCCAATGAGGAATTGATGAAGGAGTATGGCGGCAAGGATCGCAAATACAGCTTTCCACACCTCACGATCCTCGACGAAGAGGGCAACGTTCTCACCAATCAAGAGACCGGTTCACTCGAGCAAGGCGATCATCACGATTCCAGCCTCGTGAGTGAATTCTTGAACAAATGGATGCCTGCACAAATCGCTGCCGAAAAGCTTCTCGCCGAATCTCTAGCCAAGGCAACAAGCGAAAACAAGCGCCTTTTCGTCCGCATCGGCGATCCCTACTGCGGCTGGTGCACCGTCCTCGCCCAGTTCATGCAAGACCATGAGGTGCTTTTCGCAATCGACTACATCGATGTCAAGATCGACACCGCTCGAATGACCGGCGGAAAAGAAGTCGCCGCCAGGCTGAATCCCCAAAAAGACTACCAAGGCCGCCCCTGGATGGTGATTCTCGATAGCAGTGGCAAAACGATTGCCAGTTCATTCAGCCCCGAAGGCAATATCGGCTACCCCTGCGCCCCCGCGGAGGTCGCCCACTTCATGACCATGCTCAAAGAAACCCGCCAAAAGCTAACCGACGAAGATCTTCAGAAAATCGAGGCCGATCTTAACGCCTATCGCGAGCAACGGGAGGCGAAGAAGCAGCAGTAAAAAACGTTGTAAACAAAACTTAGCGGGCGATGATCCTGTTGGTGCTCGCGCTGCGGCTTGCTCTAGTTCTTGGAGGTCTCTTCCCAAAACTAGTTCACAAACAACCGGTTCAATTCCGCCTCCTGAATCTGAATGTTGCAACTCGGCCCCGTATCCTGAAGAATCTTTTGGGCAATATTCGCCGTCACCGGAGCAAGAATACTAAAGTGATCTGCCCCACGAACTTCAAAACAATGAACTGCCGAGTTTTGCGCCGCCGCAGCCTTGATCGCTCTCAGCGAGTCGACGTTACCGCCAGAAGGATCGGCGCTTTCCATCACAAATGTCGGTGACTTGATCGAATGTAACCACTTCAGAGGCGAACGTAGCAGTGCTTCCTGAGGGTCAGATTCGTCATAAAACTTGAATTCCCATCCGTAACCGTTGACGTCGTCTGCCGGTCCAAATGAAAATACCGCTCTGAACTGATCTGTGCATTCTGAAACCAGCAGCGCCATCGTTGCGCCGGTGCTATGTCCGCCGAGGTAAATTCGATTCGGATCAACCGATTCCTGTTGTTTCAGAAATGCTAGGGCCGCGATCACATCCTCCACTTCACCATAAAATCCTTCCTTCACGCCGGGATTATTATTGCCGCCGCGCATCGAGACA
>JBKJSI010000501.1:0-10006 GCA_046595915.1 Pirellulaceae bacterium | reverse complement strand
GGGCTGTGGTCGTCGCTTGGGCAGAAAGACTTTCGGATGTCGATTCCGAAGTCGAGCGAGCCATCGATTTGGCGGATGAATCGACGGCTCGCGCTGCCACTGGCTGACGCTCGGCTGCCGGCGCATTAGCGACGCTTTCACTTGGCGTTGCTTCTGCGGTAGCACGAGGCGAATCGGTGGCTTTGGGGAAAGCGCTCTCAGGCGCCGAAGCGGTCGTGTTCGGCGTTACAGCTGCTTCTTTTGGCGCGACTTCCGTTTCGCGGGCAGTGAGTTCCGTCTTGGCTTCAGCGCTAGGCGCTTCGTCCGGATCGGGAATGACTTCGACCGGTCGAGCGACTTTCGTATCAGGCTGCTCGACTTCGCGGCGGCTCAGGAGCGAAGAACTCTCGCTAAAGCGTACGGACTGCGCTTCGGCTGGGCCCGATTCAGCCATTGAATCGGCCTTGCGAGTGCTGGCCGATTCAATGGCTGAATCGGCCTTGCGAGTGCTGGCCGTTGTTGGCAACGAAGTCAATTCGGCGGCGTTCTCGGTGGTCGCTGGGACGGGAATGTTGGGCGTCGGTTCTTCGGTGATTTCTTTCTTATCCGCCGAGGGATTTTCCGGCGTGATCTCGCGAGCTTCGACAGGCGTCTCTGTTTCAACCGGACGTTCATTCTCACGGACACGCTCGCGAAGCTCGGTATTCCTCATCGTCGGATAGTCTGGCGCGACGCGGGCTTCGCGGCGTGCGCTTCGCAACGTAGAGGGCCGAGCGCCAACATAGGGCCCGCCAAAGATATTGAACTGCAGCGACGCGACAATCACCAGGAGATGAAAAAGCAGATTTAAGATGATGGCGAGCTGAAGACTTCGACGAACCGTTCTTGGCGGTAAGAACGCGGTGGCGATTAGCGATCCTAACACGACCGCGCCAATCAAGACGAGCCAAGTCGCCGCGTTGCTATACCACCTCGTGGCTTCGAAATTCAAATAGGCGAGGACCGTGCCGCACGCAAATCCTGCGAACACCAAGAGGGCCAGAAACACGGGCCACCAAGGTTCAGCTACGAGGAGATTATCCTCGGGCGAGATGCGACGAATGGTGCGGCGAAGTTCAGGCATGTTTTCGATAGTGTTCTTGTGGTGTTTCGACCAGCTCGCAATGTGCAAGACCGGCTACTATGAGTAAGCGGTGCATCGGACTATTTTTCCTCTCCCTCCGTTGTGAGGGTGTAGTCCGCCATGCCGACTTTATTGCAAAGGTTCATCACGGCGACGACATGATCAAGAGCAACCGCCTTGTCTGCTCGCAGGATGACCGATTGGCTAAGCGGATTATTGACTTTGGCCTCACGAAGGAGTGTTTCGACTTCGTCCATCGAACGCTGCTTGCCATTCATGAAGTAATTGCCATCCTTATCGATATTGATGAAGACCTCCGTCGGCTCCGCAGTGAGGGGCCGTGCTTCTGACGCTTTTGGTAGCGTGACATCGAGTTCCCGATCCTCGGAATCAAACTCGGTCGCTACCAAGAAGAAGATGATGAGCTGAAAAACCACATCGATCAGGGGGGTCAGATCAAGTGACCCCAAGGCCCTGCTTTTTTGAAATTGTACCGCCATTGCGTGCTCTCCGATGGAAAGTGACTATCGTGCTGAACCGGAGGTCACCGCCACGGGTTCATGCACGGGGTCG
This sequence comes from Pirellulaceae bacterium, assembly GCA_046595915.1. GTDB lineage: Bacteria > Planctomycetota > Planctomycetia > Pirellulales > Pirellulaceae > JBKJSI01. The sequence continues at coordinate 8,331 of JBKJSI010000501.1, read as the reverse complement.
GTGTCGGAGACGGGACGGCTGAAACGAACGCGCCCTTCAAATCGCTCGACTTGGGCGAGCAAGTCGAAGACCATTTCATCGATATCGTGGAACAGTCGTTGAATTCTGCCTTCCAGCATGTGGGCAAGGATGGCGGCGGGAATGGCAACTAAGAGTCCGCCAAGCGTCGTTACCAATGCGGTGTAAATACCATCGGCGAGTTGCACCGCGCGATTCTGTCCTGGCGCGAGCAGTGTCATGCGATAGAAGGCGTCGATGATGCCCCAAACCGTGCCCAACAGGCCCAACAGCGGCGCGACCGAAGCCGCCAAATTGAGCCATCGCACATTCGCATACATGCGATCCGCTTCGCGTTGCGAGGCTTCGCCCACGGCATGTTCAATTTCCCCATGGGGTCGCCCGACTTTGAGCAGCATCGCGCGAACGACCTTCGAAGCCGCCGAGGGATGCTTTTGGCAAAGGCGATAAGCTTTGCGCGGATCGAACCCATCTGAATGGGCGCCCAATTGGGCTAGTCCTTTGAGCAATTCGCCGGGGAGCACTCTTGAACGGCGCAAGTTGATGAACCGCTCAATGGCGCATGTCGCCGCCACCAGCGAAATCAGTCCGATGGGAATCATGATCACGCCGCCCTTCCAGAGCAGCGTAAAGAAATTCATTTCGGTGACGCTGGCTGGTTTGGTTGAGCCGCTTGGTCCAGGTGGAGGAGCCGAATCGGTTGCCGGCGCATTGCGATTGGCGTCCTCCTGCGCGGCGAGACGCCCAGACGTGCCCGTTTGTAGCAAAACCGCGACAAGGGCCATCAACAGGGCATAGCCGAGGATGCGAAGACTTGCGCTACGAAACATGAAGTGAGTCCTTGAGGGCGGGGGTCGCTACCTTGGATTGGGTTTGTTGCCAGTCGTGCGCTACAACTTGCCCAAGATTTCGAGTCGCTTGCGCGATTCTTTCGCCAGCGGCGAGGCGGCGTGCTTATCGACGACATATTGATAAAAACGCTTGGAGTCGGCGATGAGCTTGGCTTTCTTCTCGGCGTCGACTCCTGACTCGATTTGTACCTCGGTACAACGAGCGGCTTCGTATCCTGCTTGCGACTGCCAGGCTTTGACCGCTTCGCTGGCTTGATCGCCGCCGAAGCCGAACATCACACGCTGAAAGTGCTTGACGGCGTCTTCATAAGCCTTGCGGCCAAACTGAAGTTCGCCGAGCATGAATCGCGCGCGGGCCCCGACTTCGCCGCGAGACTTCTCGGCGGCGACTTCGTAGTGCTTGATTGCGTCGTCTGGCTTCTTCACCATTTCGGCGGCGCGGCCCAGCTCAAAATGTGCTTCCGCCAAATAGGGCGAATCGGAAAAGTTGATTGGTATTTGGGAGAGATAGCCAATTGCTTCGGTGGCTTTTTGAAGTTGCAAAGCCGATTGGCCGGCATGCAATAGGCCAAGCGGAGCGAGTTTGGCATTGCCTTTAATGTGAGGCTGCGCCTGATCGAGTGCGACAAGTGCGGCCTCCCATTTTTGGAGTTTGAACAGGCTCTCGCCATTCATAAAAAGGCCATCGCCCAAAAGTGGGCCGCGCGGGAAGGCTTTGACTTGCTCCGAGAAAGCCGCTTGGCTCGCTTCGAATTCACCGAGTTGATAAGAGGACCAGGCAAGTTTGTAAGTTGCCTTTTCGGCGAGTTCATCTTTTGCGCCAGCGGCGCGAGATTTGTTGTAGTTGTCTTGGGCAGCTTTGTATTCCTTGCGATCGTAAGCATCTTCGCCGATGTGAAAGAAAGCCTCCGCCGCGAGCGGGCCGCTGGGGAACTCGGCGACAAGCATGCGGAACGATTCAATCGCTTCGGCGGGCTGCTCGCCATTTTTCTGGGCCCAGGCGAGATCATAGAGCACTCTTTCTCGCTGGGCGTATTTCGGATTTTCTTTCGCAAGTGTCGCGAGCGTTGCAGCGGCGGCAGTGTAGTTTTTCAGCGCCGCTTCAATACGGGCGCGTTCCAAAAGCGCATCAGCTCGCGCGGGAAGCGCAGGGTTCGTTGTTAGATAGGCCGCAATGTCAGAAAGTGCCGGCTGAAGCTCACCCATTCGCCGTCGCGCGACCCCGCGAGCGAATTTCGCATCCGCTTCCAAGGCGTGGCCGGGGTGCCCATCAATGAGCGCGGTGAAGGACGCAACCGCATCCTTGAACGATTCTTGCTGAAGGCTGCACCAGCCTTTGCCATATTGCGCGTAAGGGGCAAGGGTCGATTTGGGATGTTGCGTCAAAACCAAGTCAAACTGTTTAGCGGCGTTGGCGAAGTCGCCGGCGGCCTGTTGATACTCGCCAAGCCGATATTGGGCCTGATCACGGACGGCGGAATTAGGGAAGCCAGCGATCAATTTTTGAACAGTCGCGATGGCGGCAAGAACATCGTTGGCACGTTTTTGAGCGCGAGAGAGAAGTAATAGCGTTTCATCTGCCTGCCGCCAATCAGCTTTTTCGGTGAGCGAGGCTTGTAGCTCTCGTATCGCATCGGCGGGACGCTCCAACTGTAGCGCCGCCGCGCCCATCAAATAGCTGGCTTCCGCTTTGGCTTCGGGATCTTTGAGCGATTTCATCGCTTGGGAGAGAAACTCGCGGGCAGGCTCATTCTTACCTTCGAGGTGGAGCGCCAGGCCTTGTCGCAATGACCAGCGTTCCGCAAGAGCGTGAGTTGGGTATTGGCTCAATAGCTGCGCGAAAACTTTCGAAGCTGATGCAAATTCCTTCTTGAGCAGTCGACATTGGCCGACGACATCGAGCACATCGGGCATCAGCTTGTCTTTGGGAAATTCTCCGATGAACTGATTGGCGAGCGCAAGCGATTCATCTGGTCGAGTCAATTCTTTGAGAGTGAAGATCGCGTCATACAGAGCTTGAGGAGCGACCTCACTCTTCGGATAGCCCTTCACAATGTCGAGATATTTCTGAACCGAATCGGCGCGGCGGCTTGGCGCTTCATAAAGTGCGTCGGCCTGATCGAGCATCAACTGAGGGTAATACTCCACCGTGTCGGCAATTCGAGTCAGTGCTGACGTAGAGACTTCAAGCGCTTTGGCGGGATCGCCTTTGACGAGCGCGATGCGGGCGAGCCAGTGCGATGCCTCCGCGGCGGCTTTGTCAGTCCCGATCGAGACTTTGGCAAAGGGCGTCCATGCTTGGTCCCACGCTTTGGCGCGGTAAAAAGCGCGGCCGGAGTTGAGCAAGGCGTCGCTGGCGAACGCCGATTTGGGAAAAGTCTCGGCGAGCTTCGCATAAAGCTGACCGGCGACATCATTTTTTTGTTGGCGGCTAGCGGCGACCGCTTGACGCTGCAGTGCGAAATCGGCCTGAGCGAAGCCTTTCGCGGCGGCGAGCACCGCGAACTCCGCCTCGGCGGCTGGCGCGTCGCCCTTTTGCAGCAAGCAATCCGCGCGGCGCAGCCGAACTTCTAACGAAAGGTCGCCTTCCTTTGCTTCGGCAAGTAACTTGTCGTAAGTGGCAATCGCTTCCGGATACTTTTGCATTTCCTCTTGTGCCACACCCAAAGCATAGATCGCTTCACGGCGTAATTTGCTAGTGGGATAATCATTAACGACTTTTGCATACGCTCCGATCGCCTTCTCTTTTTCCCCCAGTCGATAGTAAGACTCGCCGCGGAAAAAATTGGCTTGATCGAGAAGTTTGCCATCTTTGCGGGTTTCAACCATCCCTTCGAGCGCAGTTATCGCTTTCTCAAATAGCGGCTTGGCCTTGGCCGGATCGCTGGCGCCGAGCGCGGCCGAATAGAGGCTCCAGCCCCAGTTGAGATGAGCCTCTTCGGCTAACTCAAATTTCGGATAGTTGTTAACCACGACCGCGAACTTTTCGGCGGCTTTCTCGAATTGCTTGAGTTGCAGGTAACAGACGCCTGCGTAGTTCGTGGCTTTGGCGGCGAGCGGATCTTTCGGGAAGCGAGTGAGGAACTTCTCCCAATCTTCCACCGCGAGATCGAAGGACTGATTGTTCTGAAAATTGGCGGCGTCGGAATAAACCGCCTTGGCTTCATCGGATGATTTCGGTTCATCGCCTTGCGCATGAACCAGCACGGGAATCATCCATGCGACGCTCAGCGCAATGAGGCCGAGCAAAACAGGTCGAGGCTGCCGGGTCATCGGCGTCTCCCTGGAAGTGAGTGATGAGATAAAGGACTGAGCGCTGGACATTAGCCAGTTCAATCCGCGCCGATTCATACCGCGCCTATTCATTCGGCAAGGCTCAACAAGAAGGGGGAGTCGTGGGCGCAGCGCCGCGCGCTGGTCGCCAGCGAGTCATTCATCTACCTGATGAGTACAGATTCCAGTCAGAAACGATTGGAATCGAAACTCATTGCAACCTCAAAGAACCAACTTAGAGAACATGGATCAGTTTCGTTTGGCTACTTGGACTCCCCCAGCCATACGAATGCCATATTGCTCGGCAAGCGGAAGTTTAACGGGTTCTCGCGCGAAAAGAAAGAAAGCCGCGCGATTGGACGCCAATTCTTAGTTCTTAATGTGCAAGCCTTAATCTGCTGGCGCTGACTTAACCTTCCCATTGGACTCTTCTCGGCCAATGGGCGGGCCGATCGATTTCTTGGTCCAAGGGTTCGTGAGCCCCCGGTCATCAACAGAACAAAGTCGGATGTACACGATCGGATCGATGTTATTAGTGATTTTGCTAAGTCGGGTGTTGGCGAAGACGGCATGAACGCCGCCGGTATGCCTGCTTGAAGGGCGAGCCGTTTTATAGCCCAGCGCGGTGCCTTTGCTGTTTCGGTTCATGCCAAAGACCTCAGGGATCTTCGCATCCTCCAGCAATTTCGCGCCGGTCAGCTGCTCCGTCCAAACGAATCCAACCTCTTCTTCTTTTAGCGAATCCCAACTGCCTGACTGGACATTCTCACTGAGGAGCAATGTAAATTCCGTTCCATCGAGTTCCTGGACCGCCCTTTCGGTTAAAGGGGGTAAATGGCGTAGGTCTAGGAAGATGCCGTTAGCAGGGGAATCGGGGAAATCTGCGCTGGGAGCATCTGGGTAGCCGCAACTCGCGACGAAGCTGCATCCGCCCGGAATCACCTTTCCGGAGTCGTCGGAGGGGCAAATCAGGTGTGAAATGGGCTGTTTGAGGGCCATTTTCCATTCAGGCCAGGGCTTTTTGGGCTTCTGCAGCCCGTCTACCGGCTCCTCATCGCGAAACTTCCAGCCTTCGGCGGTTTGATCGATGGCGGGAAGCCGGTCGATCAGGTGGGGTAATGTCGCCGCAACCCATGATCTGGCCACCATTTGCGCATCGGAATCGGGGTTTACATAGCCCGGATAATAGCCGTGGGTATCACAGTAATCGTTGACCGCCCGGGCCAGCACTGCGAGTCGCCGAAGGCATAACTGTTCGCGGGCCGATTCCCTTGCTCTAAGCACGCCCATCGAGACGAGGGAAAGGATGACCAGAACCAGAAAGCCGACGAACGCGTACTCGATCACGGTCGCCCCAGCACGGCGCTGCATCATTGGTGGTTTGCCGAAAATCGGTCGGTTGGGGGTCATTTTCTTGACAAATGGCCAGTGGCGGGGTGCAATCAAGATAAGCAGCCTTATCATGTTACCCTGCTTGGATTTATACGTCGATTTATACATCGACGTACGCACATCTGTCCGCAGTGATCGCGGCGGCCATTTCCCATCCCAGCCGAACCGCCCATTTTACGCATTGGAATATCATCCATGACCCTTCTGACTTTGAGAACGGGCCGAGCTCGCCGTCGCGGTTTTTCGGTCCTTGAATTGCTCATCGCCACAACGATTGCGATGGTGATTTTGCTCGTCGTCACCAAATGGTTCCGCGACCTCAGCCAACAGACCAGCCGCTCCCGGGCGCTTATCGAAATGTCAGGCCAAATGCGGGCAGTTATTGCTCAACTCGAAAACGACATGCGCGGCGCGACGTTTCCGCGAGGAGCCATGCCGGCGAGCAGTGGGTCGCTCGGATACATTCAGTATTTCGAAGGAATTGCCACGGATGCGGCCCCGAATGGCGACTTGCTGAATCACCTGACTTTGCCAACCACTGGCGCGGTTACCAACATTACAACGGTTCGGTATCCCGTTCCTGGAACTCCGCCGACGCAGGGAACTGCCAACTTAGTAGCAGCCACGACCCATTATCAAAATATTAACGGCACAATTAATACCGCAGTCGATCCAACGACTTCCCGATTTGGCGACATGGACGATGTGATTAGTTTGACGACTCGCAACACCGACGCACCATTCGAAGGAAAGATGGTTTTTCGGCAAAACGCGATCGCAACGTCGCCTCCTGTGATCGGACTTCCTCAAACAATCACTTCACCGATGGCGGAAGTACTTTGGTGGGTCGAGGGATTTGATGAGAATCAAGATGGCGTCATTGCAGATGCGGAGCGCCGTCTCCATCGACGCGCGTTTTTGATTCGTCCGGATTTGAGCAATGCCGTTAACGTCCTTTGGCACTCGCTGATCAATAACGGCCTTGTCGGCGGAATTGCGGGCGCCAACATGGACACACCGGACGCCTTGCGTGTCATGCTGGAGCAATGTGATATTTCGTTTCATATTGATTCGAACGGGAATGCGGTCGCCAATTCTCTAGCGGAACTTTCGAAGCCTTCGAACTTGCCAACAGCGCCTGTCGCTGCTTGGTGCAAAAGAATCACGATGGGGCAGTTGTTCAGGCAAGATCCGCCCGTTCTGGCGCCTCCACCTTTTGCAGGCCAGATCACCATTGCCGGGAAGTCGACGATTCCCGGGTTTCGATTGCTTGATGTATTTGTGTTCCCAAAAACTTCTCCAACGACTCCTCTTGGCCAAATTGGAGCAAACCGGTTTGGCGAAGACGTGATGCTCTCGTCGGTGGCGGCATTTGATGCTCGAGTTTTTGATCCGCTCGCGCAGATCAAATTGCATTCACCCGGAACGCAAGTTCAACCAGGTGATCCCGGCTATGAATGGAAACAGCCCGGCGACGCTGGCGTTGTGGCTCAAGCTCAAGTTGGCCAAGGCGCATTTGTAGATCTCAATTATGCTCACGCAGAAATGCCGTCGAGCGTTATGCCAAATTCGAATAGCTGGTTCTCTGGCCCACCAAATCAATTTTCGGGTTTTTTCCGTGTGAACGGCGGGAATGCGACCCATCTTCTAACTTCTTATGACACCTGGTCGCCACTTTCAAATGTCATCATGGACGGTGTTGATAACGATACGACTACGGCTGGAATCATCGGAGTAATTGATGATCCCACTGAACTAGCTCAAGAAACATCACAGGCAACTACACCACCGTACAATTTTCCTCTCCGCGCTTTGCAAGTAACAATCCGCGCCTACGACCCCGACTCCAAGCAAATCCGCCAGCTCAAAGCGAGCGCTTCTTACACCAACGATTAAGGGCGGATGGCGGTGCATACGATTCGCCTGCGTGATCCTTGGGAACGGCATGATGATTCCCAAGGCAATCTTCGACTTACAAGAGCGTTTAACGCACCTACGGGAATTTCGGTTAGCGATCATGTCTACTTGGTCGTGGAGAGTTTGGACATTCGCGGGTCGGTTCTATTAAATGATCAGATGTTGGGCCCAATGGCCGTGCAATGCGAGCAATTTCGCAGCGAGATTTCGAGCCTCTTACGTCAAAGAAATCAGATTTGTATTGCGATTGAGCTGCCAAGAGATTCTCCGCAAGCCAGTGGACTTGCGCCAATCGTGCGGCTAGAAATCGAGGACGGTGCGAGCGATTCATAGAGAACGAGCGGTCCTGCTGCGTTGAGAGTGGGTTTTCATGAGTGCAAAGAATTTGCTGCGAATTCGATGGATTTTGATCGGCGCCATTTTTTTGGGAGGATGCGGCGCCAAACCGCCCAGTCCCAAACGTGTCGCTCGAAAAAACGAGCCTCAAAAGGAAGCAGGATTACCGCCTACGCCTAGCCCTGTAAGTTCGGGTGGAAAGAAGGGCGCAACTCCAGCACAAGACAATTCCACATCAAAACCTGATGGAACGCCAAAGTCGGTAGGCGGCGCAACTCCAGGTGGGCCGATCAGGCGCGCGCCAGGAAGTAGTTTTCAGGGTAGCAGCGCAACCATCAGCCTGCCTCCGCCGCCGCTAAGAGAACGGCATGACTTACTTGCCGGGTGGATTGATCTCTACGACGGAGTTTCTCTATTTGGCTGGACGCCTCGGAGCAAAGCCAACTGGGTTGGAGAGGGAGGCATTCTCACCGTGAGCGAAGGCGAACCAGGACTCTTGACTACCAACATGGAGTTTGGCGAATACCACCTTCGTGTGGACTAC
>JBKJSI010000252.1:0-20430 GCA_046595915.1 Pirellulaceae bacterium | reverse complement strand
AGTCCAACTCTACAAACAAACCTGGCCTGAACTCATCGCCGCATAACGCCGAAATCTTCTCCGCATCTTGCAGGGAAGTCCAGCGGTAAGAATCTAAGTACCTATGGCGGCCAGGCTCGCTGGGCTAGTTACTGAAGGTTCGGATCACTATTTGTCGGCCTGGGGCGACAAAAGTTCTTATCGTGTCGTGATGTGGCTGTGGGCGACCATGAAAGATTGATGAGGCTTTTGCGCAGGAATACTCTCCTACTGCGAAACGCTTGGAAGCTGCGTTGTACACGGCGGCGATTGCGAGTGCGGCAGCGGCGCGGGAGCAGCGCTGCCCGCGCGTGGTTTTGGTCTTCTACTCACCGAATTGCAATCGGACTAAGGCGTCTTGGCCTTCGAGGTTGCGTCGACTTTGGTGACGACGCCTTTGGCGTCGGTCGTGACTTTTACATGGTGTCCGGCCTTGAGCTCATCGAGCTTGGCGGTCTTGCCATCTAAGGTGATTTTCACGTCCTTTCCGACGTCGTGGGAGTGTTTTTTCTCGTCCGTTTTGCCGGTCATCGTGAACTTGTGCGCTTCGACGCTGACGATCGTTCCTTCGTGGGTCTTGTCTTCGGCGAGGGCAGCGCGGCCCGCGAATGCGGTGACTGCGAACGCAACCATGCAAAGCGAAATGGTCCGACGTGTGAACATGAGCTTCCTCCAATCTAGAAATGAAAAACCGATTTGCGCGACAACCATGCGCATTCCAACGGAACTCGTCGAATCCTCGATGCTCAGACTCCGATGAAGCATTGACGAGTTCGCCAGCAATTCCTGCAAGGATCGTGCCTAAACTGGCTGGCATACCGCGACATTTTTTCGCGGGGAGGGCTTGAGGCTGGCGATTGGGGCGGAGTTTTCGGGGGCTTCCGCTGGCGCGGTGCGCCCCCGCCACACGGTTCGTGTGCGCACGGTCGCTGGTCGCACGGTACTCGGAAGTTTCAAAAAAAAAGCCGCACCTGGGTGAGGTGCGGCTATGGGAGTTTTTCGATTAAGGCGTCGGATTAGCGGCCGACCTTCGCCTTATCCTTCGGCTCTTCACCGGCCAACGCTTCTGGAATCGCATCGGAAGGCTTGCCGCAGACGGCGAGTTCCAGCGCGGCAGTGTCGTTCTTTTCGGCGGGGAGCGGTTGTTCGATGAACTTGGCTTCCGCTTGGATCGCCTTGATCACCTTGCGCTCCACAATTTGGTTGCGAAGCGTGTCCATCAGGCCGCGTTTTTCCATGCGGGCGCGGACCTTACGTGGCGACTCGTCCGATTGCGAAGCGATCAAATCGATCTCTTCATCGTAATCGTTCGGCTCGGCTTCGATCTTTTCTTCTTCGGCGATGCGCTCGAGGATGAAGTGTTCCTTGAGGAAGGTCGCGGTGTTGGTGGCGACATCGCGGCGGATGTCATTCATGCGGGCGCGAACTTCTTCATCGCTAAATCCGCTTCGCTGAAGTTCCATGATCGCACGTTCCAACTCGCGACGCGCCTGACGCTTGAGCAGATCGGCGGGGAGTTCCCAGTTGGCGGCGGCGGTCAACATCGAAGTGATTTGACGTCGCACGGCTTGCTGCTGACGGTAGTCGAGCTGGCGATCGAGTTCCGATTTGACGGTGTCGCGCAGGTCGCCTTCATCTTTGAAGCCGCCGATGCGATCGAGGAACGCAGGCGTGAGCTCAGGCATTTCGAGCCGCTTGACTTCGAGCACCGTGAACTTCGCGGTGATTTCTTTACCGACTAGCTCTTGGCGATCAGCGCCGGGGGAAACGGTGAGCGTTGCGGTGCGCTCGTCGCCTGCTTTGGCGCCGATCATCAGCTTGTCGAAGCCGGCGAGCAGGGCGTCATGAAGGCTGAGGTTGGCCTTAATTTCGATCGAGACATCTTTCTCGCTCGAGATCACTTCGTCGCCGTCAAGGAAGGTCACGTCGACAGCGAGATGGTCGCCATCGACGGCGGCGTCTTCGACGGTTCGTAACGTGCCGAAGCGGGCGAGCAATTTCGCGAGTTGTTTATCGACATCTTCCGACGTGTAAACATGGACCGGCTTGTCGATCGACAGGCCTTTCCAGTTGGGCATATCAAACTCGGGGCGGACTTCGATCGAAAACTCAAAAGTCAGCGGCCCTTCGGCGGGCATGTCGATCGCATCAAACTTGAAATCGGGTTCGCTGATCGCGGAGAACTCATAGTCCTTGCTGATTTGCGTCAGGCTGTCCATCAACAGCGAGCCTTTGACCTGATCTTCGACATCCTTGCGAAAGCTCTTTTCGACGATCTTTCGCGGCGCTTTGCCGTGGCGGAAGCCGGGCACCTGGGCCTTGGGGCGCAGATCGCTGAACGCTTTGTCCATGTAGCGTTCGATATCTTTGCGCGAAATTCCGACGGTGACGTGCCGCACGCAGGCCGACGGCTTATCAATCTTGACCTCGAGATCCATCTTCTCGAGCGGTACTTCTTCCACTGGCGGCGTTTCAACGTCGGTCGACATGATTTCAATACTTCCTGGATAAGGTGAACTCTTGAGCAGTTCCGCTTTGGCCCGTGATTGCAATTCCGGCTAATCGACCCCGGCAAACAAGCTGAATCGTTTAAAAATAGATCGCTTATTGGGGTGGCACGCCTTGGATGTGACTGCCACAGGGCGTGAATTGCCGGTAAGTGGCCACTACATCGTGCGCCGCGGGGCGAATGACTTTGCTTCTTGCAAAAAAAGGGCCGTTAGGCCTCTGAATCACCATTCAATGCCGAATTCAAAGCCGAATTTCAGAGCGGGCGATGGGATTTGAACCCACGACAACAACGTTGGCAACGTTGTGCTCTACCACTGAGCTACGCCCGCAAAACCTTTTGTCGTAATGGCTTACGACAATACAAAGCCCCCAGAAGGGCCAAGTCAGGCCCCGGATTATAAGGATCGGCTGTCCTACTGAAAAGGGTCAGCAGTCAAGATAGGGAAGCGGGTTATGAGGGACGGGCTGAGGCCGATTCAGGCCTCGATCTGCTTCATCTGCGATTCCAGCGGCAAAATGCCGCGCTAACCACGTCTCAAACCGCCCCGGCGCATCGAACTTGCGACAAAACACCGCTAATGGTGGTCACCCGCAGAATCAACGAATCGCTTGTTAAACGCTTGTTGCATCGCCGGCTCATGCTCGCTGCTTCTCCCAATGCGGAAGGATTCACGTTCCGCCAAAAACAAAATTCTTCAAGAAATGAGTCCAAGCCATGTAAAAGCTCAACAAGTTCTCCGCCGCCCGCCGTAGCCTGCAAATGGAGTCGCTCGAAAACCGTCAGCTAATGGCGGGCGATGTCACCGCCGAACTCTTCAATGGAAAGCTGATGATTTCGGAATCGGTGAACAACCCAGGTCAGGCGAGTGATATCTCGATCACAAAGTTGACCAACGGCGACATTCGTGTCAGTGCGAATACGAATACCGGCGGACATGTGAATGGGCAAGCCTATGTCGACTTTCGTAAACTCGCGAACACCACCAACCTCAGCGTCAACTTGGGCGACGGAAATGACCGCTTACAGATGCTGGGCAAGCTGGCGTTCAACCAAGTGGATATTTCGATGGGCCGAGCCACCTCGATTTCCGGTGATGCTGACACGGTAGTGATCCAGGGGCTCACCACGCTCAACCAATTGAACATCACCACGGGCGATGGAGTCGACAACGTAAAGGTGAGGCAGGCTCGCATCGGCGATGGTCTTGGCGGCATCGGCGGCGCGAGCGACCAGTTGAGTATTATCACCGGCAAGGGCGCCGATATCGTGAACATCGGCGACTTGAGCAGCCAGATGAATATCAAGGGCTATCTCTTTGTCGACACGACGTCGGGACCAATCAATCTTGCCCGTAACCAAACGGAATTAGGGGACGACAAAGTCTCGATTAACTTGTTGGATGTGGATGGGAGCGCCGACATTAATATGGGCGGCGGTCAAGACACGCTTGATATGTTGGCGGTGAACACTGGACAACGAATTTTGATGGGGATGGGTGACGGCAACGACACCGTCAAGATGCGAGATTCGGTCGCGCGAAACGGTCTCGTGGCCCGAATGGGCTCTGGCAACGACACACTCCACTTGAACAATGTCGATACGCTTTACGCCAACATGGATCTCGACGGCGGAGTGGGCTACGACACTCTCATTCGCTCATACGATTCCACGACGCCCAGTTTCATGGCTTATAATTGGGAATTGCCTCCAGCGATCAAGAAGTAGCCAGCAATGATCAAGTAAAAAAAACTCGGCGCGAAAGCGCCGAGTTTTTTTGTTGAGATCGCTTACCTAAGATGCTGGACGATCTTGGGAGTAGATCAGCATCGTGTAGGGCGCGATGCTGATCGCCGCCGAATGCTCGAAGCAATCGTATTTTTCCGTCGTGGCTGCCACGTCGGGCGAGACATGATCGCTGAAAGACTTGCTGTAACCCTTTTTCGCGCTGTTGAGCCTGATTCTCCAGAGGCCGCCGGTGGGGAAGCCGACCTTGTAATGTTCCTTCGTATCTGCGGAGAGGTTGATGATTACGACCACATCATCGCCGGGGCCGTGATGGTCCCAGCGATGGAAAGCCAGCACGTTCAGTTCATCATTGACGTGAAAAACGTTGATGCCGCGCCCGCAGAGTCCGCGGCTGATGCCGTGGCGATTGAGGCGTAAATCGATGAGGTCGCGATAGAGTCGGACGATGCCTTGAAAGTCCTCCTGCAATTCCCAGTCGAGCGGCACGGTGTCTTGGAACCAGCCGCCCTCCAAGAATTCTTGGCCCTGAAAGAGCATCGGAATGCCGGGCGCGGTGCAGACGAGGCCCGCGGCGAGGGTCGATCGTTTTTGGGCGTAATAGTTTCGCGGATCGGCGGAGTCGATTTCGGAAGGGATTCTTGCCTTGCCGTTGGCGACTTCGTCGTGCGATTCGCTGTAGACGACGCGTTGGAACGGGTCGCCGTTGTAACTGAACATGAGCGCGTCGCGCACAGCGTGCATCGAGCGATTCATGTCATCTGCCTCAATCACGACCGCGCGGATTGGATGCACAAAGTTCGCGTCCCACTGGGCGCCATAGCCCGCACCGCCCCATTCGACGGCGTTGGTGAGGCGCCCGTCGTTTTGTAAGTCTTCGGCGATGGTGATGCGTCCTGGGTAGCGAGCGAAGATATCGCGATTGATCCACTGCGTGAGACTCCAGCCATCGGGCAGATCCTCACCGGGTCGCACCGAGCGGATGTAGAGCGTCATATCCATGCGCAGACCATCGACGTGATATTCTTCGAGCCACATCATGGCGTTGTCGTGGATGAATTGACGGACTTCGCCGCGCCCGTAGTCGGGGCGGGTGTTGCCCCAGGGCGTTTCGCTCTTCCAGTCGTTATAGAAATAGATGCCGCCGAGACCATTTTCGCTCCAGCCATCGAACTGCCAGAGATTCAGATCGCTCGGGCCGAAGTGGTTGTAGACAACGTCGAGGACAACACCCATTCCAAGCTGATGCGCCGCTTTGACGAAATCTCGAAATGCCGTTGGGCCGCCGTAAGCGGTTTCCACCGCGAAGATGTGAGCCGGGTTGTAGCCCCAGGAGTAATCGCCCGCGAACTCGGCGGCGGGCATGACCTGGATGACGTTGACGCCGAGCTTTTTCAAATGTCCGAAGCGCTTGATGGCGTCGTGAAACGTCCCCGGCCTTCCGCCCTCGTTGTCGTTAAAGGTGCCGATGTGCAATTCGTAGATGACGATTTCATTCCAAGGCGGCAGCTTGAATTGATCGTCGCCCCAGTCGTAGGTCGCGTCATGGATGACGCCGTTGCCGATCGAGTTCGTTACCTGACGGGCGTAGGGGTCGACGCGGGAGACTTTTTGCTCGCCGTTGGTAATCAGGTAGCGATACTCATTGCCAACTTTCGCCGCCGCAAGGTTTGCATACCAATAGCCGTTTCCTTCGCTCTTCATGGGGTCCTGGTCGGCTGACCAATTATTGAAGTCGCCGGTGATGCAGACTTGCGAGGCGTGAGGGGCCCAAACTCGGAAGGCGACGCCTGATTCGTGCGGGAGGGCGCCCATGCCGGGGCGGGACTCAGTAGCTGCTGGGGTTGGCGCGGGTTGGCTGGTCATCGACTTCCTCGTTTCGCGTATTTCAGAACGTTGGCGGAATCTACCCTAAAACGCCAAGACTCGCCTCAAATTGCCGACGCATCCTACGCAGCGGGGCAAGTGAAAAAAGCGGGCCCGCTTTGTCCTTGACGCGCCGTACACATCGATACAATGTGGGGTTCCAATTCTGAAGCCCGGCGTGGGCTTTTTGTCGGAAATTACCTGCATGCGGACCCCCATTCGGGGCCCTTGGAGAGATCGAAAAGATGCTGAAAGACGCTGTCGAACGTTGGTCGGTGACCGATTCGCGGGAACTGTACGACGTTTCGTCTTGGGGGAAGGGTTACTTTTCTGTCGGCGCCAATGGCAACCTGTTCGTTCACCCGGACAAGGATCCAGCCCGCAGCCTCGACCTTAAGGAACTCGTCGACAAGCTCCAGCTTCGCGGGCTCGACCTACCCCTGCTCCTCCGCTTCAACGGCATTCTTGAAGATCGCATGAAGGAAATTCATGACGCCTTCGCCGCGAGCATCAAAGAGCATGACTACAAGGGCTCCTACAGCTGCGTCTTCCCGATCAAGGTGAACCAGCAGCGGCACGTCGTTGAAGAAATTTTGTCCTTCAGCAAGAAATACGGCTTCGGCATCGAGGCGGGTAGCAAGCCTGAGCTTCTCGCGGTCGTCGCGATCACCGACTCCGACATCCCCATCATCTGCAACGGGTTCAAGGACGCCGAGTTCATTGAGACGGCGATGATCGCGCAGAAGATCGGGCGCAACATCATTCCGGTCGTCGAGAAGTACACCGAGCTCGATTTGATTCTCAAGTATGCCGAGCAGGTTGGCGTGCGACCGCAGATTGGGATGCGGGTGAAGCTGGCGGCCCGTGGTTCGGGGCGTTGGCAGTCTTCGGGCGGGTATCGCTCGAAGTTTGGGCTCACCGTGAGCGAAATCGTTCATGCGTTCGAAGAGCTCGACAAACGCGGCATGGCCGATTGCTTCAAGCTGCTCCATTTCCATCTGGGCAGCCAGATCACGAACATCCGCCATATCAAGGGCGCGCTAATTGAAGTCGCGCGGGCGTATGCTGATCTTGTGAAGCGCGGGGCGGGGCTGAAGTATGTCGATGTCGGCGGCGGGTTGGGCGTTGACTATGACGGGTCGCAGACGAATTTTGAGTCGAGCGTGAATTACACGCTGCAGGAATACGCCAACGACGTGGTATTCCATATCCAGCGCGTCTGCGAAGACGCGGAAGTTCCGCACCCGCATATCATTTCGGAGAGCGGTCGCGCGGTGGTGGCTTATCACTCGGCGCTGGTCTTTGGCGTGCTTGGCGTGTCGGGCTTTGGCAACGGTCCACTGCCGGAAACGATTCAGACCGACAAGCTTTCGGAAGAGGCCCAGCAGCCGCTGAATGACTTGCTCTACACCTATAAGAACATCACTGCGCGGAATGTGCTGGAGAGTTATCACGACGCCCAGCAAGCGCTCGACATGATGATCAACATGTTCTGCACGGGGCACTTGACCCTCAATGAACGGGCGATGGCGGAGAATTTCTACTGGGCGATTTGCCGCAAGATTTCGCGGCTATGCGAAACGCTCGATTATGTGCCGGAAGAAATTCAGGGGCTCGATCAGCTGCTTTCGGATACGTATTTCTGCAATTTTTCGCTGTTTCAATCGATGCCCGATAGCTGGGCGATCAAGCAGCTCTTCCCGGTGATGCCGATTCATCGACTTGAAGAAAAGCCGACGCGGCATGCCGTGCTGGGCGATATTACGTGCGACTCGGACGGCAAGATCGAGCAGTTCATCGATCGCCGCGATGTGAAGAAAACGATCCAGCTGCACAATTACGATGGCTCGCCTTATTACCTGGGCGCCTTCTTAATTGGGGCGTATCAGGAAATTCTGGGCGACTTGCACAACCTGTTTGGCGACACGAACACCGTGCATATCGGCCTCAACGAGTCGGGGCAGGTGACGCTCGAGACGATCGTGAAGGGCGATACGGTTGCGGAAGTGCTCGACTATGTGCAGTTCAATTACCGCGACTTGGTCCATCGCCTGCAGACGGCGGTGGAGCTCGCCGTGCGCGAGGGGAAAATCGACCACTCGGAGGCGGGGAAGTTTGTGAAGTATTACGAGGATGGGCTGCAGGGTTATACGTACCTCGAGGAGACCTAGTCGCTCACGATCAGGCTCAAAAAGGGCTTGTTTTTCCAATCTGGCCTATCTGGCCAACCTGGCCATCTCACGGTGGAGCTTGGCCAGAATGGATGGCCAGATTGGGGCCACGGGAGTTGGTGGCAAGGTGGCAACGGTGGCAAGCTCTCGGTGATGGTGGCAATTGCTGGCAGTTGATGGCAAGAAACGGGCGCGATTGCAGGTGCAGGCGCGTTGCGACTGCCGGTAAAGAGGAATCATGGCTGAGCAAGTTGGGGCTAAATCGACGGTTGACGAAATTCGCGCCCGGTTTGATGCGGATGTCGAGCGATTCTCGAATCTCGAAACGGGGCAGTCGGCGACGATTGATGCGCCGCTGGCGATGAGCCTCGTTGCGGAAGCGGCAGCGGTTTCGACGCCGGGGGCGAAGAGCGTGCTCGATGTGGGATGCGGGGCGGGGAACTATACGCTTAAGCTACTTCAGCACTTACCGAATCTTGACTGTTCGCTGATCGATCTCAGCTCGCCGATGCTCGCGCAGGCGCGGGAGCGGGTTTCGGCGGCGACGAGCGGCAGGGTCGAGTGTTTTCAGAGCGATGTGCGCGAGCTTGATCTGGGGGTGGAGCGTTTTGACATTATTCTTGCTTCGGCGGTGCTGCATCACCTGCGGACGGAAGAGGAATGGCGGTCGGTTTTTGGGAAGTTTTTCGCGGCGCTAAGGCCGGGGGGCTCGATTTGGATTTTCGATCTTGTCGAGAGTTCCTCGAAAGAGGTTGAGACGATCATGCAGCGGAGATACGGCGAGTATTTGACGGCGTTTAAGGGGGAGGCTTATCGGGATCATGTTTTTGCGTATGTCGCCCAGGAAGATACGCCGCGCCCGCTGCTCTTTCAGCTTGATTTACTAAGGAGCGTTGGGTTTGAGCGGCTGGAGGTGCTGCATAAGAATGGTCCCTTTGCGGCTTTTGGGGCTGTGAAGTAGTTTTTCACCACGCAGGTGCGAAGAAAATACGGTTTCACACGGAGCCACGGAGAACGCGGAGGAAATGCAGGGAAATCGGAGGGAATTCGGCTAGATTGAGAGAAAGATGATCGGAGGGTGCATTTCGATGGGCGAGCCTGCAAGCGTCAAGAGCACTAAGAAATCACTGTCGATTGGTTTCGTTGAACTGGCGGTTACCGTTGTTATCGCCTCGGTCATGATCTTTTTGCTTTGGCCAGCGGTTGTGAACGACCGGACTGGGCCGCGACGAATGAAAATGGCGAATCAGCTCAAGCAAGTCGCCTTGGCGATGCACAACTATCACGACACTTACAAGAAACTCCCGCCGGCCTACGAGGTTGACGATCAAGGGAAGCGTACGAACTCGTGGCGTATTCGACTCTTACCGTTTCTCGAGCAAGAACCGGCCCATGAGCAATTTAATAAGGGCGATTCACTTTCAAAGGCACAGAGAGATCAGCTTCGAAGCGATCTGGCCTCGCTCTTTCACAATCCCGACGATAAGTTTTCGCCGAAGGAACATACCTCGATCATGGTGATCACCGGGCCGGGGACGATGTTTGAAGAAGGGCGTGATACCACGTTGGCGGATTGCAAGGATGGAATGTTCAACACGATTCTTGCTGTAGAAGTGAAGAAGTCGGGCGTGAATTGGGATGAGCCTATCGATCTCGATATTCGCACGATGGTGATGAAGATCAACGCGAGTGACGGTCAGGGGCTGGGTAATTTCAAGAATCGAGACGCCTGCGTGGCTTTCGTCGATGGAAGCACTCGGTTCTTATCCAGCGACGTACTCGAAACAACATTGCGCGCCATGATTACTCGCGCTGGCGGCGAGAAATTCGACCTTCCGTAGATTTTGATTATGGCGATCACCTTTACCTGCCCGCACTGCCATGAAGTGACATTGATTGGCGACGAGTTCGCCGGGCAATCGGGGGAATGTCGTGCTTGCGGCCAGGTGGTGACGGTTCCACGTCAGGGCGAAAAGCCGCCGCCGATTATTATTTTGGACGAGTCGCCTGCGCGAGTGCGGCGAAAGTCATCTGGATTGCTTTGGAAAACGGGAATCGTGCTGGCGGGATTGTTTTTGGTTTTTCTGGCCTTGATGGCGCCGCTGTTGAATTACCTCAGAACCGAAGCGCGGCGTATGAGTAGCGGAAACAATCTCAAGCAGATTGCGCTGGCGATGCATAATTATCAATCGAGTTACAAGCAGCTTCCAAGGCCGTATTGGTTGAATGCAAAGGGAGAACGGACGCTTTCTTGGCGCGTGACACTGATGCCGTTTTTGGAAAGTAGTCCCTTTTACGACATCTATCAAAAGGACGAAGCGTGGAATAGTCCCGCGAATCAAGAAAGTCGGGAGACCATTGTGCCTGTTTACAAAGGGCCTTGGAATCATGACCAGAATTCACGTGAGACGGCGTACCTTGTCATTACCGGCCCCGGAACGCTTTTCGAAGAAGGAAAAGACCTGGGAATGGATGATTGTGTTGATGGAACCTCGAACACGATTCTCGCGGTGGAGGTCAAGCACTCCGGCATCGAATGGACGGAGCCGAGGGATCTCGATATTCGCACGATGATCATGCAGATTAACGCGAGTGATTCAAATGGAATCAGCGGGCCTTGGAAAGAAGGCGCTCAAGTCGCGATGGTGGATGGAAGTGTGAGAATGCTTTCGAAGGATTTGCTTGAGTCGACGTTAAGAGCGATGATTACTCGTAATGGCGGTGAAGCGATTGAGAGCTCTGAGTAGGAACTGATGGAAGTCACTTTTACATGTCCGTATTGTGGCGAAGGCACGCTGGTTGGCGAAGAATTTGTTGGCCAATCGGGGGAGTGTCGCAGTTGCGGCCTAGTGGTGACTGTGCCGAAGCTCGTTTCGCTGAACAGTGGTTCAGGAGCCTCTTCATTCGATGGATCGGCTACCACTCCGCAGTCTGGTTTCGGATGGAAATCGATTGCGTGGATCTGTGCGGTGGTTATTGGGCTGTTTGCGTTGACTTTTTTCATTTCAGTTGAACCAGGACGCGATTTCACACGGCGAATAAGCAGCGGAAACAACCTGAAACAAATCGCGCTGGCGATGCAAAACTACCACGACACCTTCGGCCAATTTCCACGCCCCTTTTGGCGCACGGAGGATGGGCAACGCACGTTGTCATGGCGAGTCGCGATCGCGCCGTTTACCGAGCACCGCACAATCCCATGGCGATATGAAGCGAGCGCGGGATTGAACAACGAAGTCAACAAGAGCGCGGCCGAATGTGTAGAGCCGATTTATCAGCAACCAGGACTCCCCCGCGACGGAACATTTGACACGTTCTATATGGTCATTACCGGACCAGGGACGATGTTTGAAGAAGGAAAAGACTTTGCGATGAGAGACATTCTGGATGGAACGTCGAATACAATCATGGTCGTCGAGGTGAAGAATTCGGGCGTGCATTGGATCGAGCCTAGCGATTTGGATATTCGCACAATGATCATGCAAGTCAACGCCGAGGATTCCAACAGCATCAGCAGTCCGTGGAAAAATGGCGCCCAAGTGGTGATGGCGGATGGAACCGTGAAGTTCTTATCGAATAAGACGCTTGAATCAACGCTCCGCGCCATGATCACTCGCAGTGGCGGCGAGACTTTTCGAATGCCATAGTGAGCGCCATGGAAATTTCCTTTACTTGCCCGCACTGCCACGAAGTGACGCTGATTGGCGAAGAGTTTGTTGGCCAATCGGGCGAGTGTCGCTTTTGTGGGCGGGTTGTGCGCGTCGCAGAAGGCCGTTCTAAGCCTGTATTAATTCCACAGGGCAAGTCGCGGATAACGTGGGCGACGGTGCGCCGAGCGATCATCTCGTTTTTCTTGTTTTGTGGCTTTCTTGTAGGCGCGGGGTTTCTTCTTGCAATCGGGATCAATGCCGCAGTAGATCACAATCGATTCGTAGCGCGTCGCCAGTCGAGCGAGAACAACCTCAGGCAAATTGCGATCGCCATGCGTCAATATCATGCTGAGCATGGCTGCCTGCCTCGTGCTTATTGGAAATCAGCAACCGGCGAACGAACTCTTTCTTGGCGAGTGGCTCTGCTTCCTTACCTCGAACAGAAGCCATGTTTCGATATTATCGATGTGGGCAAACCGTGGGATAGTCCCGAAAACGAACGAGCGAAGGACTGTCGAGTTCCCATTTTCGTGATGCCGCTCGAGGATGGATCGCCGTTGACCGATACGGCCTACGTTGTCATTACCGGGCCGGGCACTCTGTTTGAAGAGGGAAAGTACGTGACCTTCGCAGAGTGTACTGATGGACCCCAAAACACAATTCTCGCCGTGGAGGTGCAACATTCGCATATTCATTGGTCCGAGCCGAGTGATCTCGATATTCGCACCATGCTCTTGCGAATCAATGGTGCGCCGGGAGCGGGGATTAGTAGTCCTTGGCCGGGCGGAGCTCATGTCGCCTTCGCCGACGGCAGCGTTAGGTTCTTACCCAATTCGCTGCTTGAATCCACGCTCCGCGCCATGATCACTCGCAGTGGCGGCGAGACTTTTCAGATGCCATAGTGAGTGCCATGGAAATCACCTTTACCTGCCCGCATTGCGGCGAAGATACGCTGATCGAGGAGAAGTATGTCGGCCAGTCGGGGGAGTGCAGGTCTTGTGGGCGGATGGTGACCGTGAAATCGGTTGTGGCGCCGAGTGATGGTTCGCGAGCTGCGACGCGAGGATGCTGGAGCTATGCCAAATACGGCCTCCTTGCGCTCTTCTGCTTGATCGTGCTCGCGATCTTGTTGCCCCCGATGCGATATGCTGGCCCGAGGGTTTGGCGTATGTCGAGCGGTAATAACCTCAAGCAAATCGCCCTGGCAATGCACAATTATCATGCAAAACATAGTCAATTGCCACGTGCTTACTGGCTGACGCCGAGCGGCGAGCGAACGCTGTCTTGGCGAGTCGCGATCTTGCCCTTTATCGAGCAACAAAAGGTATTTGATGCCTACCAAGTCGATCAACCTTGGAATAGCGAAGCCAACCAACTCGCCTCGAACGTCACGATTCCCACTTACTGGAATCCAGGCGACGCGAAGGTCGGGAAAGCCGAGACTTCATACATGGTGATTACTGGGCCGGGAACGGTTTTCGAAGAAGGAAGAGACATCACCTTCGACGACTGTTCCGATGGAACTGCTAACACGATTCTCGCCGTCGAGGTCATGGGCGCCGGAGTGAAATGGGGGCAGCCGATCGACCTCGATATCCGCACGATGATTTTCAAAATCAATGGCGGAGGCTCTCAAGGGATTGGCAGCCCTTGGAAAGGTGGAGCACAGGTCGTGTTTGTAGACGGACACGTGAGATTTTTATCCAACGACACGCTTGAATCAACTTTACGCGCCATGGTTACTCGTAGTGGCGGCGAGACTTTTGAGATGCCAAAGTGAGCGCCATGAATATCACTTTCACCTGCCCGCATTGCGGCGAAGATACGCTGATCGAGGAGAAGTATGTCGGCCAATCGGGGGAGTGTCGCGCGTGTGGGCGAATGGTGACGGTGACATCGATTGTCGCGCCGAGAGATGGTTCGCGGTCTGATGTACCGCAGCGCGTGGCGCGAGGGTGCTGGTACTACGCCAAGTTAGTGGCGATCGCGATCGTTTGCCTGTTTGTGGTTACGCTTTGCGTGTTGCCGAATATTCGTTATGCCGGGCCCGCTGCGCGGCGCATGAGTAGCGGAAACAACCTGAAGCAGATTGGGCTAGCGATGCTCAATTATCATGATCTCCATGGCAAGTTTCCTCGCGCCTACCACGTCCTGCCAAGCGGCGAGCGAACCATGTCTTGGCGAGTGGCGATCCTTCCCCATGTCGAGCAAGAGTCACTCTTTCATCGGTACCGTTCCGACGAGCCTTGGAACAGTCAAGCCAACTTGGAAGTTGCAAAGGAGCGCGTTCCCCAATACCAGAATCCATCGAACAAAGATCGAGATTCCCGCGAGACTTATTACATGGTCATCACGGGCCCAGGGACGATGTTTGAGGAGGGAAAGGATTTTTCGTTTGACGATTGTCGAGATGGAACGGCGAACACCATTTTGGCGGTGGAAGTGAAGGCAACGGGTGTAAACTGGGCTCAGCCGGTGGATCTTGATATCCGCAACATGATTTTCAAGCTTAATGGCGGCGCCTTCGGGATTAGTAGCGATTCACCGGGCGGGGCTCAGGTCGTATTTGTCGACGGACACGTGCGATTTCTATCCAACGACACGCTTGAATCGACGCTCAGAGCGATGATCACCCGAAGCGGCGGCGAAGACGTTCACGACCACGATCACGGCCAATAGCTCAATCTGGAGGGGATGGCGATGGTGTTCGTCCCGAACTTCCCCCCCCAAAAGACACCGCTGAGTGGAAACATTCCCGAGTTTTGGTTTTCTAAGATTCAGTTCCGTTCAGCGAATTACTAGGCAGAACTACTAGGCAATGGACTAAAATCCACGGCCTAAAATTCACTTGCTATCATTAGCCGTTTGCCGTCGCACTGCGATCTTACGACGAAACTACGACAGAGGAGTCTCTGATGCCGATTTCCTTTACCTGCCCCTCGTGTGGACAAGCCAGCGTTGTGGGGGATGAGTTTGCCGGGAAAACCGGGCCCTGCCGCGCCTGTGGGGAGACGGTGACGATTCCGATGTCGAAGCCGGCTTTTGGTCCGCCTCCCACCTCGAGCGGCGGCGGTGGGGCGTTTGCGACCGTGGCGGTGATTGTCGCCGTTTTGGGAATTGGCGGCGTATTGTGCGCTGGCATTTTGGTGGCGCTACTCTTGCCGGCGGTTCAAGCGGCGCGGCAGGCGGCGCGGCGGATGCAGAGCCAAAATAATATGAAGCAAATCGCGCTCGCGTTTCACAACTACAACGATACTTACGGGACCTTTCCAGCGGCCTATCAGCTCGATGCCGATGGAAAGCGAACGATGTCATGGCGAGTGGCGATTTTGCCATTTCTAGAACAACAAAATCTCTTCCAGATGTACAAAGCCGATGAACCATGGGACAGCGCGGCGAATCAGGCGGTTTCGAACATGACGATTCCGACTTACAGGAATCCCGCCGATCCGAATGCGGGCCCCACAGAAACCTCTTACATGGTCATCACCGGACCGGGGACGTTGTTTGAAGAGGGAAAACAGACGAAGTTTAGCGATATCACCGATGGCACTTCGAATACGATTCTCGCGGTTGAGGTCATCGGAACTGGCGTCAAATGGGCGGAGCCGAAAGATCTCGATATCAACACCATGATTTTTAAGATCAATGGAGGCGGGGCGAATTCGATTGGCAGCCCGTTCCGAGGCGGCGCCAATGTGGCGATGGCGGATGGATCGGTTCGGTTCATGTCAGATACCGTTTTGGAGGCGACCTTAAGAGCGATGGTCACCAAGGCCGGCGGCGAGAATGTGGCGATTCCTTAGGATCTGCTAGCGGTGCAGTCATTTGCCATCAGCGGCAATGCATCGCACTCGCCTTGACCGAGTTGGGACGCCACTCGTAACCTTGCCATCTCGCCGCAATTCCGCGCGGCGAGAATTCGCAAGGAGGCGAAGATGGCTGACAACAACACAAATACAAATACGCCCGTTCCGCTGCTCGATGTCGCCCGCGGCAATGGCCCGCTTAAGGCCGAATTTATGGCGGCTTTTGAGGCGATTCTCGATCACGGGCGCTTTCTATTCGGCCCCGAAGTCGCCGCCCTCGAGAAGACGATCGCCGAACATTGCGGCGCGAAGCATGCCATTGGCTGTGCTTCGGGAAGTGATGCGCTACTGCTCGCGCTCATGGCCTATGACATTGGCCCCGGCGATGAAGTGCTTTGCCCGAGCTTTACCTTCTTTGCTACCGCGAGTGCTGCGACGCGATTGGGCGCAACGCCGGTCTTTGTCGATATCGAGCCCGAGCATTTTCTGATCGATGTCAACGATCTCGAACGCAAGATTACGCCCAAGACGAAGGCGATCATTCCGGTTGATCTCTTTGGGCAGTGCGCAGATATGGACCCGATTATGGCGCTGGCCAAGGATCGTGGTATTCCGGTCATTGAAGATGCTTGTCAGGCGATTGGCGCCGGCTATGGCGTGAAGATGGCGGGCGCGATTTCCGAAGTAGGCTGCTTGAGCTTTTATCCCACGAAAAACCTCGGCGGTTTTGGCGATGGCGGGATGCTGACCTGCAATGATGATGAGCTCGCGCAGCGCCTGCGGCTGTTTGCGGCGCATGGCATGAGCCCGCGTTACTATCACCAGGTGGTCGGCATCAATAGCCGGCTCGATACGATTCAAGCGGCGCTACTCGGCGTGAAGCTGAAAAGGCTCGATGCTTGGACCGAGGCGCGGCAGCAGAATGCGGCTCTCTATGAACAGCTCTTTCGGGCGCATGGCGTTGATCAACATCTAATGTTGCCTTCCGAGGCGGCAGGACGGTCGCATGTTTGGAATCAATACACGGTTCGCGTTCCTGGCGGGCAGCGCGATGCGCTGAAGGCACATTTGGCGAGCCAGAAAATCGGCAGCGAGATTTATTATCCGGTGGCGCTGCATCAGCAGAAGTGCTATGCGAATTTGGGATATGGAGTGGGAAGTTTGCCAGAGACAGAACGAGCGGCTGCGGAAGTGCTGAGCTTGCCGGTGTTTCCTGAGATGACGGGGCAGGAACTGCTGACTGTGGTCAATTCGGTTAGCAACTTTTGTTCTAAGCTACAAAAGATTGAGCTTCAGAAAAACGAGGCTCAGTCGACCCAAATTCGGCGTGCTGCCTAAGCCGTAAAGTCCTCGAGGAACCGCCCTTTTCCGCTCGAATTTGTGGCGGGAGGGCCGGGCTGGCTTGTTTCAGAATTGTTACACAAAGCGCTCCAGCTTTTGCTTAAGATGTGGTCCGTTGCGAACTGCATGAGCTGGAGGACTATTTGTGATTACACGTATTGTCTTCGTTTGTTTGGTGATTTTGCTTGGCGGCTTTGTTAGTGAAGCGAAGGCGGACGATCCGCCAGGCGCAAAGATCCGCGTCCAGCTGATCGATGGCAGCCAGCTACTTGGCGCGGCGAGCGACGAATCGATTCGGGTGCAACTTGAGTTTGCTGAGCTCACGATTCCGCTAACCAAGATTCGACGAGTGGAGTGGGTCGGCAAGGAACGCACGACTCGCATTGAGCTCGAAAATGGTGACCAGTTATCAGGCAAAGTTCTTGCCGAATCGATGGCGATGAAGGCGATCTTTGGCAAAGTCAATTTGCCGCTAACACTCCTGCAATCGATCGAGCGGCTACCGCCAAGCACGTTAGGATTCATTCCGATTCGTGATGGCCTCGTCGCTCACTACAGCTTTGATCATGGCCAGGAAGCAATAGCCAATGACGACGCGAGCGAAAAATACAATGGCCAAGTCAAAGAGGCCAAGTGGCTCGAAAAGGGAAAACGCGGCGGGGCGATTCAGTTTGATGGAAACTCGTCGGTCACCATTCCCCATGACAAAGCGCTGAATCCCAGCAAAGCGGTGAGTGTTTCCGCCTGGATCTATCCTCGCGATGAACGCGCGGGCTATGCGATGATTGTGGGCAAAACAACCGGTTCATCGTGGTCAGGCGGGTATGGACTCGTGCGCATGTCGGGCGACGCCGACAACGTCTACTTCTTTGTGAATGGTTACACCACTTCGATGGTGAAAGCGCCTGTGCCGAGTGGTGCGTGGTCGCATCTACTGGGCGTTTGCGATGGTGAAACCGTTCGCATTTATCTCAATGGCAAGGAAGCGCAGAGCATTCCGCTGTCGCCGACTTACTCGGCAGCACCAGCCGCAGCGACGACGGGGCCGTTACTCGAAGTCGAGATGCCGCTGATGTTTGGCAGCGACATGTCGCAATACTATTGGAAGGGCGATCTAGACGAAGTCGCGATTTTTAATCGCGCGCTGAGCGAGAAAGAGATCATTCGCATCTATGAAGCCGGCGCACAGCAGCTGGTTGCCAAGTAAGTTCCCGGCTTCATTCAAGCCGCTCAATTCAATTCCGGTTGTTGGCCTGGGTTCTCAGCAGTGGGGGGCGTGGGCACATCGCGAACGTTGATCCGCCACGATCCGAGTATTTCGTCCTGATAAAGCAAGTCGAGCGAGAGGGCGCCCGGCTTCATGGCGGGCAACAGCGGAAGCGGCAAAACGAACTCACACAGCGTGAGTGGATCAGCCGCCGCGACTTCAAAATTGGCTTCGATCATCACATGCGATTCTGCAAGATCGATAAGCCGCAAGGTCAGCGGCGCTTTGCCGTGCACATCGGCTAATGCCAGATAGAGATAGGGCGAGCCCATTTGCGTAATCGGGCCGGTCATCTGTTGTCTGGCAGGCGCGCCTTCCCCTGGTTCGGGAGGCTTGGGCGGCGAGGGTTGTCGCCAGATCGTGCCAAAGGTGCCCGCGATTACGAACTTGCCCGTGTTGCGATCCTGGTAAACATGATCGGCCAGGACCATGGCTTGCAAAACGGGCTTGGGCATGGCGACTGCTTTTCTACTAGGTAGCGATTGCCTTGGAGATTAGCCCTTCGCTTCATCGAGCGCCGCTTGCAGCTTGGTCTTTGGTGGAATGCCGACGAATCGCTCAACCACTTGGCCACCCTTGAAGATGATCAGCGTGGGAATGTTCATCACGCCATAGGTCTGGGCCGCGCCGGGGTTTTCATCGACATTGACTTTGCCGATTTTCACGGAGCCGGCATATTCAGTGGCGATCTGGTCGACCATCGGCGCGATTTGACGGCAAGGGCCGCACCAAGGCGCCCAAAAGTCAACGAGCACCGGCGTGGCCGAGTCGAGCACATCGCTTTGAAAGGAGCCGTCAGTGAACTCTGCTACGTTGGCGCCCATGAGAATGCCCTTCTGGAGGTCAAGATTTTTTGAGAGAGGAAGCGAAAATGAGCCGTCCGCGGTTTCTGTCCGGGCTATCGGAAGCGGTCGGGACCAAAATCATACCCAAACCCCCAGACCGGGCGAGTGGGCCAAATTTCGCAAATCGGTAAGGGGCGCAGGGGCAACCAGTTACGACTTCGCGCGAACCTCGTTTTCAAGGACGTCGCCACGCTCCATTTGTGACAAATTCCGCGCGGTGACGCGGGCGATCTCGCTGAGCGCCTCTTGAGTGAAGAAGGCCTGGTGCGAAGTCACGAGCACATTGGGAAAGGTCAGTAGCCGCATAAACGTGTCATCTTGAATCACGGTTTGCGAGCGGTCTTCGAAAAAGAGATCCGCTTCCTCCTCGTAGACATCGAGCCCCAGGTAGCCGATTCTTCCAGACTTAAGGCCTTTAATGACGGCAGGCGTATCGACCAAGGCGCCTCGGCTCGTGTTGATCAGCATCACACCTTGCTTCATCTGGGCCAGACTCTGATCGTTGATGAGATGGTGTGTCGACGGCATCAACGGGCAATGCAGCGTGATCACATCACTTTCGGCCATAATGCGCTCGATGGCGACATATTCGCCAATCTGTTTCAGCGTGGCGTCTTGATAGACATCGTGAAACAACATTCGCATACCGAAGCCATGCAGAATGCGCGCGACACAGGCGCCAATTTTGCCTGTGCCAACAATGCCGACCGTGCGCCCGTGGAAGTCGAAGCCGAGCAGGCGATCGAGTGAAAAATTTCCTTCGCGAACTTGATTAAACGCGCGGTGGAATTTTCGATTCAGTGTGAGCATCAGGCCGACGGTGTGCTCGGCGACGGCGTGCGGCGAATAAGCCGGGACACGAGCGATGTGAAAACCAAGTCGCGCTGCTGCCGTGAGATCCACATTGTTGAAGCCAGCACTGCGCAGTGCAAGGAAGCGAACGCCGAGCGGTGCGAGTTTCTCGAGCACGGGCGCAGATAGGTCATCGTTTACAAAAGCGCAAAGCGCTGGCGATCCTTGTGCGAGTTTGGCGGTTTGCGCGTCGAGTCGCGCCTCGAGAAAATCGCAATCATGCCCAGCTTCGCGAAGCGCAGGTTCGAGGAAACGGCGATCGTAAGGCTTGGTGCTAAAGATGGCGACGCGCACGAGAGAGCTTTCTTCAGATGGCCGCTGCAACCGAGCATTTTCGAATGCGGCGAAGGTCCACA
>JBKJSI010000206.1:0-12396 GCA_046595915.1 Pirellulaceae bacterium | reverse complement strand
GCCCCGCAGCCGTCAGTCGCAAAACCCCAAACCCCAGTCCCACAACCCGTTACAACGAAACCAACCTCGCGCCCCGCCGACGCACTTCAGCGCCTCGCAAGTGTCGATGCACATGCCCAATTCCTCAATCGCCACGAACTATTAGAAGCCCTAAACCCCAGCCACATCCCAACAATCCAACCCCCAACAAGAAAACCAGACAAATACCAACAACCTCGAACCTCAAAAGCAGGATAGCGCATGTCAGCTCCCCTTCTCGTGCTGGTGCTGGTGCTCGTACTCGGAATTCGTAATCGTACTCGGCACTCGTCCTCGGCTGACGAGAGCCGCTGATTCACGAAGAAGACCCCCGATAAAGCTCAATCGACCTCCCATCCGGATCCCGCACCACCGCCCGAAAACCGCGAGACGTCGATTGCGGCGGATTGATCACCACTGTCGCCAAGGCCTTGAGCGCGACAAGAGTCTGCTCAAGGTCATCCACGACAAATCCGAGCCGGACATTCGGCTCCGGAGCAGGCACTTCCTCCGGCAGCGGCAAAAACTCGAGCACTAAACCCTCGAGATCCGCCGTATAAGTCGACTTCGACTTTTCATGCTTCTCTTTGACAATCTCAATCCCAATCGCCCCATACCAGGCGGTGATTTTATGAATGTTCTTCGTCCGCAGTACGATGAGCCCTAGTGCCGCGCCGCTCATAAAATGCCCGTCTCAGAGGTGCTGCGAAAAACGGAGTACTTTTTACGACTCTAGCCCATCTTGTGACTTCTGCCTAGCGAATTCAGTTTTCTCGGGAGTGAAATTACCGAGGCGAAGATCCCGCTGGCAGCGTCAAAGATTGATTAGCGTCTTCGAGCCAAATCTTGATTTCATCTCGCGTGTTCGGGTCGCCAGATTTCTCAACTTTGAGAGTGAGCAGTTCGATCGGCGAGCCAGGTTTGATTTCTGTCGATTCGTTGGAAGCCGGAGTCGCCGCTGTGCTACTTGTCGATGGTGAGGCAATCGCCGTATCGGCGCCAAAGCGTGAATTGGAGTTGCTGCCGGTTCCGCTAATCGAAATCCGCATTTCACCTGCTTCGTCACGGTAAATCTTTCGCCCGAATCGTCAGTTCGCCCGATTCAGAGATCGAACTCGAACCCCCGAGATTCGACTCACCATATTGCGTATTCGATTTCACGGAGTAACGCCGAGAGTAGGCATGTCCCGGCGGCAAATAACCGCGAAACAGATACGAGCCCTGCTCCATTTGGGGAACGTTGGTCACATAGCATTTCTTCGGATCTTTGATATCGAGGTAGCCAAGTTCTGTCCTTAGCCGACGGACTTCAGTCTTAACTTGGTTCAATTCCCGCGATGCAACGACATGCGAAATCACGGTGACCAGCAGCGCCGAACCAAGAAGCAGATTGAGCAGCGAAAAAGATAAATTCGGCCGCGCAGGCGGCGACGAAGTCGTTTCGTCCATGGCCTTCGACTCTTAATTGAGCATGAGAACGCGATACAATCACAATTGTGAATTGAATCGCGTCCGAAGTCGAGTCTACCAACCTACCGAGAAATCGCGGGCGCACTAATCGGAGCCATCGCCGGCATCGTTAGCGGCGAAGCGATATCTTGTCGCATCCCTTCCTTTTTCGGCAGCGTATTTTCTTTGCTGATGATCTCAGGAACAACAGGAAGCGAGGCCGTTGTCGCCTGAAGCCGCGAATTCACAAGGTGCGGCATCCAGAGCGCCCGGTCGACGAGCTCACAGAGCACATCCTGATCGAATGGCTTGCGAATGTAATAAGCGCCGCCCATGTCGTGGGCGCGGCGAATGATATCAGGCGTCTGAGTCGCCGACATGAACATCATCGGCACATCGATCAGACCACATTCCCGCTGAATAGCGCGGCAAAGTTCGAGCCCGCTGATCCCGCGGAGATTGACATCGCAAATGATCAGATCGAGAGGCAACGCGGTAGCAGCGTTGATCGCCGAGAATTCATCCGACGCGACATGAACGTCGTGGCCCTTCGCCTCAAGCACCGCAGAGATATTTGCAAGCGTGGTAGTGTCGTTATCAACGACGAGAATCGTAGCGCGGCTGAACATGGCTTACCCAATAGGAGCAACCCGGAATAGTTTCCGTCGGTTGCTCCATCAACCGCGCGACACGCAACAAGGCGCCTTCGCATTGACAGGAATCGACCACTGCCCATTCAACTCGTGAGACTTGATCCCTAGGTCTGCCCAAGCCGGATAGACCGCCAAAACCGAACGGAATCGTCCGACTATTCGACAAAACGCGCCGGTTGCGATTGATGTACCATCCCTTACATGGACATTAAGCCTGTGAAGATAGGTGGGATCTGGAAGTCGTCCCTGACCCCGACATGCCCAGTTTTCTAAGCAAACCTTTAGATTCACTCCGAGTAAACCACAATTTGGCAGATTGCTGAATGACTTTTAATTCCTAACAGTCCAATGGCATTTCACCTTTCCGCACCATTGCCGACGATTGTCGTATCCTGTGATGGACACACCTCTGATATCCCACCATTGGGTCTCCGCCCAATTCCGCACTGCCACTCCCTTTTCAACAGTGCCGATCGAAACTCATCCCGCTCGATTTGAAAAATGCACTCAACTGCTAATGCCTTGCCCATGCTGGACAAAAAATGTTCGCTCCAAGAAGCAGAGCAGATTACCACGACCGTCGCTCGCGCGGGTGAGTTGCTCCCCTCACAAGGGCCGATTACTGCGTTCGTCTTTCTGAATACGCTGCAAGCGATGGAAGACATTCCGTTTGATGAGGGTGTTCAGAAAGGCGCCCGACTGTTTGGTTGCGAGCCCTATTTGGCCGAGGAAACCTATCGCGAAAAATTCCGGCAAGAGCGGATCATGCTCGACGATTTGCGGGCCGAATTGGAGGCCGATCTTGGCGAGCGCGGCAAGGAAATGATCGACGGGCTGGCAACCCGCTATGAAATTCGTCTGGCGATGCTCGAACATCCACTCCGAATGGGGCCGAACGAGGAATTGCGTTGGTTTGTCGCCGAAACCGACGCGCTCCGAGTCATTCGGCCAGAAGCATCGCCTGATGCAAGAAGGCGGTTCCTGCAAGACACCAAAAAATGGGTGCTGCGAGATCTCCGCCCCGGCGCAGTTTGGGATGGCAATGGAAAACCCAAAGATCGCGATGAACGACTCTTCGAACTCATTGGCGACCTTCCAGGTCGCATCGGCGACGCGGTCATCGAACGCTGGCCGGAAGAACACTGGGAACACCTCGCGCTGCAAAGTCTGTGGCGAATCTCTCGCGACGGCGCTCGGCGCGCGGGTGATCCTACTGAAGTTGAACCTTCTAAAATCCGCCACCGCGATCTCCTGCTTGCGGCGACAGGAGTCGATTCCGATGCGCGAGTGAATGACGTACTCATACGCTTCTGCGCCGCATACGCCGACCAAGGAATGGCGTCGTTTCACTTGCCCAATCGAGACCACGGCTTCTTCGCTTGCTTTTGCGAGATGTATCAAGAAGACGCGACCCTTAGTGATCGCTGGATGCACACGCTGCCAGGGGAAATTCATCGCATTGTCGATTCGGCGATGACTCCCATGGATTCGATCGTCGAATCACTGCATATCCTCGGAGTCGAGTCGCAAGAATGGGATGAATATCTCACCTGGACTTTACTGGCGCTACGTGGCTGGGCGGGACTTCTGCGGCAGATGGAAGTGCGCGCGGATCGGGTGCCGCTACCCGTTCCACCCGGAACGATGATCGAATTTTTGGCCGTGCGATTGATCCTCGAGCGAATCGCACTGGCCTATAGCGCAAAAGAGGCCTTTGATCGCGAATGCCCGCTCGAAGCTCTGCGAGACCTCTGCCTGGAGACGAAGCCAAAAGAAAAATCGACCACGATCGAACAACGCGCATTCCTCGTGTTTCAGCTCGCCCAGGTGCTCGGCTGGAGCCCAATGGCGCTCTATGCAATGACGCCCGAGCAATGGAAAGAACTCGTCGACGAATTGCTCCACTTCTCCAACTGGGAGCGCCGCCGAATCTTTCATCGCGCGTTTGAGCGCAACTACCGCATTCGAGCGCTCGATGCGATTTCGGTCCAGGCCGCCAAGCCGCCCAAGCGAGTTGAAAATCCAAGATTCCAAGCCTTCTTCTGCATCGACGCACGGGAAGAGTCCTTTCGACGCCACTTAGAAGAAATCTCCCCCGATGTAGAGACTTTTGGCGCCGCCGGATTTTACGTGGCGGCAATGTACTACCGAGGAGTGGCGGACGCCCATTTCTCGACGCTCTGCCCGATCGTCGTCATGCCCAAAAACTGGGTGACCGAAGAAGTCGTTTACTCACTCACGGAAACCAATAAACGACTCGCCAATACCCGCCGCGCGATTGGACGAGCCTCACATCGATTTCATACCGGCAGCCGTGACCTAGCCGCAGGCGCTTTGCTTACCGCCGGCTTTGGAATTCTGGCATCGGTTCCCCTGGTCGCGCGAGTACTTTTCCCGCGCCTGACTGCTCAAATTCGAAAAGGCGCGGGACAATTTGTTCAGCCGCCTCCGGTCACGCGTCTTCGGCTCGAGCGATGCGCCGACCCGCCTGGCCCCGAAGGCGACCACGTCGGTTTCTCGATCGAAGAAATGGCGGCGATCAGCGAACGCATGATGCGTGATGTGGGTCTCGTCAATAACTTCGCCCGGCTGGTGATGTTCTTTGGACATGGTTCAGCGTGCCTCAACAACCCGCATAAATCCGCCTACGATTGTGGCGCGTGCTCCGGCGCGGCTGGCGGTCCTAACGCCCGAGCGCTTGCGGTGATGATGAACGATCCGCGTATTCGCCGAATTTTGGCGGAACGAGGCATTCACATTCCCGAGACAACGGTCTTTCTGGGCGGCCAGCACAATACCGCAGACGACACGATTGCATTCGCCGACCTCGACCTACTTCCGCGCTCCCATCACAAAGACTTCGAAGCCGCATACGAGACGCTGGTGAAGGCCTGTAAGCGAAATGCGCATGAGCGTTGCCGCCGCTTTCAATCGGCGCCGCTCGATATCACCGGCGACGAAGCCCATCTGCACGTGGAACGCCGTTCTGAAGACCTCGCTCAACCACGACCCGAATTCGGCAACGCCACCAATGCGATTACGTTCGTGGGCCGTCGCGAGCGCGTCAGAGGTTTATACCTCGATCGCCGCAGTTTTTTGCATTCCTATGATCAATCAATCGACAACGAAGAGTACTACATTTTGGCCCGCATCCTGGGCGCCGTCGTGCCGGTTTGTTCGGGAATCAACCTGCAATACTTTTTCTCGTACGTCGACTCACCCGGTTGGGGCAGCGGAACCAAACTGCCGCACAATATCACCGCACTGCTAGGCGTCATGGATGGGGCGTCGAGTGACTTACGAACGGGATTGCCGTGGCAAGGCGTTGAAATACACGAGCCCCTGCGGTCGCTGTTGGTCATCGAATCGAAACCCGAGGCGCTCTTCAAGTTCATGGAACGCAACCCAGCGGCGGCGAACATTTTGAAGAATGGCTGGATGCAATTGGCGCTTTTGGATTATGACTCCAATCGAATTCAACTTTTCAATGGCAGAGAATTCGAGCCCTATCACTCGACTACCCATGAATTGCCCAAAGTCGAGTCCTCTCTCGAGTGGTATCGTGGCTGGCGCGACCATCTCGGCTTTGCACAAATTGAAGCGAAATAATAACCGCAGGCGAAGAACTGATTCTGTATGAAATTTGACCCGCATTCTTTGGTTTACTTCTTGGGCATTGTCACGGTAGGAGCGCCGCTCCTGCTCGTGCTCGTCCTCGGGGGACTACGACTTTTGAGTCGCCCTATCTCCGAGCGATTCATCAGTCGCTGCGTGCAGTCGGCTGTCGTGACGGGGCTGATCGCCTCACTCTTTACCTTGGCGATCATGCTCATCTCGGGCGAAGAACGTGTCACCGTCGACATGGGCAGCTGGGTCTCCCTGGGTCATGACTATCACTTTGCGATCAAAATTGAATTCGACCGGTTAAGTGTTCCCTTCGCCATTCTCTCGTTTGGTTTGTGCGGGACGATCGGCGCGTTCGCCAATATCTATATGCATCGAGAAAGCGGTTTTTGTCGCTTCTTCGTGCTCTATGCGATCTTCGTACTCGGCATGATCGTGACTTCTCTCGCGGGAACGATGGAAACACTCTTCGTTGGTTGGGAAATGGTGGGCCTCTCCTCGGCGACACTGGTGGCGTTCTATCACGACCGGCCGGGTCCGGTCTCAAATGGCCTCAAGGTCTGGATCGTCTATCGCATCGGCGACGCAGCTCTGCTCCTCGCGTCGGTCGTATTACACCACGTCACCAAGACAGGCGATTTCGATGAGATTTTTGGTTTATCTGCCTGGCCCAATGTGCATTTGAAAATGCTGGATATGGGTCAACTGAACGCCGCATTGATCGGAACACTCTTGCTGATTGCCGCAGCAGGGAAATCGGCGATGATTCCTTTCTCCGGTTGGTTGCCCAGAGCGATGGAAGGACCGACTCCTTCTAGCGCCGTGTTCTACGGCGCGCTTTCGGTTCACCTAGGCGCATTTTTGCTTCTGCGAGTCAGCCCTATCCTCGACTATTGCTTGCCGGTGGCCGCGGCCGTCGTTGTGATTGGCGTCGCCTCGGCGGCGTTTGCCGCGTTCGCTGGAAGCGCGCAAACGGATATCAAAAGCTCCTTGTCCTTCGCATCAATGACCCAAGTCGGCATCATCTTCGCCGAGATTGGAATCGCGTCATTTGTTCCTCAGGACTACGAGTGGATTCGACACACCCTTCGCTATATCGCGCTGGTTCACATTCTCGGACATGGCTGCATGCGAACTCTCCAATTCCTCAGGGCGCCATCGCTGCTTCATGACTACCGTATTCTGGAAAACGCCATCGGCGACCATCTATCGACATCCAATTCGCGCAATAAGCTGACCTACTCGGACCGGATTCGCTGGCGATTTTATCGCTTCGCGCTGGAACGCGGATATCTCGACGCAGTGCTAACCGATTTCATCGTCACGCCATTCTTAGTGACGTTCCGGTGGTGTGATCGAATGGAGCGAAGGTGGACTCGGTTCTTGGCGGGGCCGCCGAAACCGCATGACTCATCGCAAGACGCAATCGTCTCGCTGGAGGACATGCTGTGAACGAACTACGGATGCCCTGGCTCGAAGCCTGTATCTTGACGCCGTTGATTGGCGCCATCGTGTTGACCCGCATGGAGGATCGTTATCAGGCCCGCCGCTGGTGCGTCTATTTCTCGGGACTCACTTTCATTTTCGCGTTTACGGAGTTCATCGACTTTGTCTTGCAAGGCGCGATCCATGCCAGCGACGCTTTCCATCTGACAAAGCGATTGTTCGGGCAAGAATGGTTCACGATCGATCAATTCAGCGCGCCCCTCTTGCCGCTCATGGCGCTGATGTATTTTTTGACTTCCCTCACCACGCTGCGCACCAAAGTCCGGCGATTCTCTTTTGCATCGACGCTTTTCGCCGAAGCGATCACGCTCGCTCTCTATAGCTGTGAAGGTGATATGCCGTGGTTGATCGCAGTCCTGCTGACGCTCGGCTCGATTCCACCTTATCTCGAAATGAAATCACGAGGGAAGCCGACGCGGGTCTTTGTGATCCATCAGGCGGCTTTTCTGATTTGCTTGTTTCTAGGCTGCGCGCTTCTTGAATGGGAAGGAAAGATGGCGGTGCATAGCGCGTTAGCGGTGTTCCCATTGATCCTGGCGGTGCTAATTCGATCTGGCATGGCGCCATTTCACTGCTGGCTCACCGATATGTTCGAGAATACGACCTTTGGAACCGCGCTGCTCTTTGTCACACGCGGCGGCGGCGCCTATGTCGCATTTCGATTGGTGTTACCTAACTCGCCCGACTGGGTGCTGACTTGGATGGGGATCGTGTCGCTCTTCACCGCAGTCTATGCGGCAGGCATGTCACTCGTCCAAAAAGATGCAAGACGATTCTTTTGCTACCTCTTTTTGAGTCATTCGGCGCTGGTTCTCGTTGGGATGGAAACCTTGCATCCCAATGGCATGACCGGCGCACTTTGCGTTTGGATTTCTGTCGTGCTATCGCTCGGCGGCTTTGGACTCGCCTTGCGAGCGGTCGAGTCTCGCCGCGGGCGAGTTCAACTTAGCGAGTATCAGGGCCTCTACGATCATATGCCGACGCTGGCGGTCTGCTTTTTGTTGACAGGTCTCGCCAGCGTGGGGTTTCCAGGGACGATCGGCTTCATCGGCATCGAGCTCATTATCGACTGTGTGGTCGAGGAGTATCCCATTGTAGGAGCGGCCGTCGTGATCGCCGCGGCGCTGAATGGCATCGCCGTCGTACACGCCTATTTCATGATCTTTACCGGCAAGAGACATACTTCGAGCATGTTTCCACTTCAGATCGGCATTCGCGAACGTTACACGATGCTGGTTCTCACAGCGCTGATCATCGCTGGCGGCGTCTTTCCGCAGCCGGGAGTTAACTCACGCTATAAGGCGGCTCAAGAGTTACTTTCGGAACATGATAAGCAAACTGGACACGACCACGATCGACACGACGGCGACGATGACAAGGACGGCGACCATGAAGACAAGAAAACGGATAAACAGAAGAATCCGAAGAGCGAACTCCTGTCGCCAAAGCTAGAGCAAAAAGAGAAACTCGGCGACGATGACGAGAAGGGTGATGACAAGGACTAGTCGCCGCACTGAATCGGACGGCGGGTTTAAGAATCTGCTGAGCTAGTTCAAAAAGAACGCGTATTGTGCGATCGACCACATGATTTCTGGCGCCTCGATATAGCGACGCCAGTTATGGTTTTTGCCGACAATATCACCGACCTCCCAC
Source organism: Pirellulaceae bacterium (assembly GCA_046595915.1). Classification (GTDB taxonomy): domain Bacteria; phylum Planctomycetota; class Planctomycetia; order Pirellulales; family Pirellulaceae; genus JBKJSI01. The sequence goes on along the minus strand of JBKJSI010000206.1, from coordinate 3,493 downwards.
TGCTCCACATGAGACGCATACTTGGCGTCTGGCAACAATAGTCCAATCGCGCCGAGGGCTTCGGGCTTCCGTGACCGGCTTAAAATGCGATAGGCCTTGAGCACCCGATCTTTACAGTTGTTCAACAGCAGCAACCGCTCAAACCGACCCAATGCGAGACTATGGGGTTGGCATTGTGAGAGCCAATCCGCATCGACTGCGGCAGCCATCAGAGTTCCAGTCAGCCTGACGGAATTGGTGGCCGAAATGCTCGGGCAATTGCAACGTGCTCCACCCGCCAAGTGATGTGCAGTCGACGTCGCAATGCGACCGCCGAAGCTGTATCCGACCAGATTGACGCGGTAATCCTTGGGCATTTTCGAAATCAACTGCGCCAGCCAGTAACCTTCCGTTTCCGCTCGAACCGCCTTTTCTCTTGCGTCCTGCACGACCGGAGCGCTGTCGATTTCGGATGGCCAGCCCAAAATACATAACCGAGTCGGTGCGCACTCAAGGCCGCGGCATTTGGCTTGCGCCTCTAACTTGCCATGGAATAGCCAGACATGTTCCACAATCCACTTCATGCCCGTCGCATAGCCCGGCAGCATGATATTAATTGGCTTGTCTGGATCAAGCGTTGTCAGAAACGCTTCCTCACTTTCGCAAACCCATTGGCAATCATCACCGAGCCGCAAGTATCGCGCTTTGGACGCGTCGCAATCGCAATCACCGACCGGATGCGTGTCAATGATCCAGATGTCAAACTTGCAATTGCTCAGACTGGGGCATTTACAGTTTTGCGCAACCGCATTCGTGCTTCCCATGCCAGATGCCCAGAGGAGCGCCGCGATCATGGTGATCGAAGCAATTCTCAGGCGGTAATTCACTTGCATGGGGTTCCATCCGCAATTACGTGCGCAGCCACCTCAGCAATATCGACTCAAGGCGTTGGGTAATCAGGCGTTTCACGTTCGAGCGAAAACTCTTGTTTCACCCCTACAAGCGGCGATGAACATACGGCTAACGTGATTTTGGAGTGCTGATGTCTTCACGAGCCGCTGTGCTTTGCCGGCCTAAGAGCGGAATTCAAACCAACCAGCAAGGTTTGCCAAGGCGTCAAACCTCGTCGCCTTGCGATCATGCTCCAGCCGTTTCTTTGGCACTGTCGATGACGAATCTGGAGCCATACCGAATTTCACGGGCTCGCGGAGGAGGGTGGTGATGCGCATAACCTTACGATATACGGTCCTGCTCGGCGCGCTATCAATAAGCTCGGTCGCCGCCGTTCAAGCCACTGCTCAGGACGGCCCTTTTGGTCTCTTTTCGCTAAAGCCATCAGCGCCTCCGCGCGCAACATCAGACGAGAAAACTCAGCCAGTTGCAGCGCCGGAACCACGGCGCATCGCCACCCGTCTCGCGACCTTTGGGATTCCGATTGTTGCGCCTGTCGGCCGCGAGGGCGTCAAGGAAATTCAGCTCCACGTCTCGGCGGATCTCGGCAAGACTTGGCATCTCTATTATCGCGTCAAGCCGAGCGACAAGTATTTTCCTTTCAAAGCGGCGGCGGATGGGGAGTATTGGTTCGCGACTCGCATTGTAGATGGCGCCACGAAAGCAACACCGGAAGGTGACCTTCGGCCCGAGATGAAAGTCTTGATCGACACGACTCCACCTAAGCTCGCGCTCACTTCGCAGATCGCCGAGAATGGTGAAATCCGGGCGACCTGGCAGGCGACCGATCCGCTGCTATCGCCTCAGTCGCTGAAGCTCGAATATCAAACATCACCCAACGGCCCTTGGCGCTCGATTGCGGTGCCTGCCTCGACGCCAACTGGCAAGAATGGGGCCTTGGGTGGCAGCGTTGCATGGCGCCCTCGCGACGCTGGCGGAATGATCAATCTCCGCGCGGAAGTGCTCGATCAAGCAGGCAACCATGCCGTCGCGCTTGATCGACTCGAACAAGGGGCAATCGCTCGCGGTCCCAAACCGCTCGAGCCGCCTATCGCAGGCCCAGCGGCGGCGCCGCCCGATGAACCAAAAAGCGAAGGCGCATTTGCATCGGTTTCGAAATGGCTCGGCGGCGCTCTGAGCAGCGAAAGCAAGAGTAAGTCGCCGCCCGCTGATCCGTACGCCTCGGCTGCGCCTTCGGATGAATTGGGTTCGAGTGAGCCATCGTCCTCCCATCAAGCCGCTAAATCGAGCTCATCGAACTGGTCTACTTCCGACATGGAACTAACCGACAAAGGCATCCGTCGATTGCCGGTGAATCGAGATACAGCTTCCAAGACTTCGCCAGCGAACGTTGCCCAAGAAAGTCCGCGAGTGATTGCCGAAAAGCGCGGGCCAGGTCGCTTGGCATCTGCATCAACCGTGAAGGAGCCCAAGCGCGAGGCGAATGACGACGAAGCGCTACGCGACAAAACTTCCGGCAACACTCGCCCAGCCATCCAACCGCCCGAGAATGCGCTTCGCGACACATCGAGCCAAGAACCTGAAGCAACGCCAGATAGCACGACGCCCAGCGAACCCGAAGAAATTCCGCCACCGCGCGAAGAAATGCGACGACTCAATCCAAGCAAGCAAGCGGAAGAGACTCCCGAGCCGGAAGCAGAACCGTCTCAAGATACTGCCCCCGTCGTTCGTCGCCGCGCCGTCGAATCTCTGCCCAACGAAGAAAGCCGCACGCCAATTCCCAGCTTCACGAAAAAGAAGCCCGAGGAATTTCGCACTCGCAGCCCTATCGCTTCGGGACTTAAAGGCGATGAACGAGGACCAGCTCGACCTCCGGTGACGCCCCAATATCGCAATGCTTCCACAGCTCGTGATACCATCGAAACCACGACTGCGAGCAATCGCCTGCCAACTGGCGTTGAACCGATCTACAGCAAACATTTGCGATTTGGACTTGAATACGACGTGAACACCGTGGGCGCCGGCGGTGTTTCCGAAGTGGAGCTGTGGGCAACGCGCGATGGCGGGCAAAGCTGGTCACGCTGGGGTTCGGACCCTGATCGTCGTAGTCCCTTTGAGGTCGAGGTCGATGGTGAAGGTGTCTTTGGCTTTCGCATCGTGGTGATGTCGCGCGGTGGGCTCTCTTCTCGTCCACCGCAGCCAGGCGACGAAGCCGATTCCTGGGTCGTAGTCGACTCCACCGCGCCCAAGGTCACTCTGCGTGGCGCTGGTTATGGAACCGACGAGCGCGTTGGCCAACTCGAGATTGCTTGGGAAGCTCAAGACGCGAATCTCACCGAGAAGAGCGTTTCCCTGTTTTACAGTGACCGCGAAGAAGGGCCTTGGACTCGCATCGTCGGCGACCTTGCCAATCAAGGCGAGTACTTTTGGCGAGTCGATTCGCGCATCCCGCCCAAGATTTTCATCAAAGTTGAAATTCGCGACGGTGCGGGTAACTTGGCTCACGATCAAACGCGCGAAGCGATCCGTGTGGAAGGGCTTGTTCCTTCGGGCAAGATCCGCCGCATCATTCCCCGCGACGAAGACAAAGAGTAGATTTTGT
>JBKJSI010000122.1:0-4001 GCA_046595915.1 Pirellulaceae bacterium | reverse complement strand
TAGCATCGTGGCCCAAGAAAAAGATAAGCGTACGCTGATATTGCTCCTGCTGACCCACATGTCCAACCACGAGCTCGTGCTCGGCAAACTCGCCGCCGCGCTGCTCCACGTCGGCAGCCTGATCCTTGCGGGTCTCCCGGTCTTTGCGATCGTGATGCTCCTCGGCGGCATCTCGCCTGATCAAGTTGCCGCGATGACCGCAGTCACGGTAGCTAGCAGCCTTCTAGCCGCTTGCCTCGGGAACTTCATCGCCTATTGGCGAGAAAAGACATTTCAATCGCTCTCCATGACTTTTCTGCTGATCGTGATTTGGATCGGCCTCTCTGAAGCCTTTGCAACCGGCGCCTTCGGCGAACAAATCGCTGGCATCTCAACCAAGGCAATAGGCAGCGCCACAAGCCCACTCCGCGCCATGCTCCTCGCCGCTCGTCCTTCGGTTACCGCTGGCGGCTCTTGGGAATCGCTCGCCAAAGGCATCGGTCCTTTTCTGGGATTCTCGCTTTCGATTTCCGCACTGCTCACGATCACGACGATTCTGCGAGTTCGGGTCTGGAATCCTTCGCCCGAGCTATTCCAGGTTCCCAAGGAATATGAAGGTTCGAGCATTTTCAGCCATGGTGTTGAAGGCAAGAAAGAATCCGAGCTCGGCATCGCCGACGATACCGAAAAAGATGAAGCCGCCCGAGCGGGGCATGTTGATGCCCGTGTCCGAGTCCAAAAACGCTACGGGCGCACCGTCTGGCACAACCCCGTTCTATGGCGCGAAATGCGAACCTGGGCCTATGGGCGCAAAGTTCTCGTCATCCGCCTAGGCTATTTACTCTTCTTTGCTCTGGCCGCTGCGGCACTCGTTTTCCTTTCGAATGAACCAATCGATCGCACTGCGCTCTTGCCCCGCGAGGGCCAACCGATCGCCCCGCTCTTGATCGTGAGCTTTTGCATCGTTAATGCTTTGGCGGTAACCGCGATCACCAGCGAACGCGATGGCAAATCGCTCGAGCTATTGATGGTTACCGATCTATTGCCGCGCGAGTTCTTACTTGGCAAGCTTCTCGGCGTGCTCTATGTCACGAAGGAAATGGTCGTTCTGCCGCTGCTTATCGGCTTCGGCCTCTGGTGGACCAGACGCATCGGCGTTCAAGATCTTTGCTTCCTCGAAATCGGCCTTTTAGTGATGTATATCTTCTCCGCGATGCTCGGAATTCACTGCGGCATGATTTATTCCAGCAGCCGCACCGCCGTTACCTTCAGCCTTGGGACCGTCTTCTTCCTTTTCCTGGGCGTTGCGACTTGTATTCTCATCCTCGTTTCCTTTAGCGGCTCCTTCGAAGCTCAATTGCCTTCCTTTCTCTCCTTCATACTGGGCGGGAGCGTCGGCCTTTATGCTGTCCTTGGCATTCGCAATCCTTCCCCCGCTATACTCGCGGCTGCATTGCTGCTTCCCTTCGCAACATTCTTCGCATTTACCAGTTTCCTCATCGGCAATCAAAACCTGCAAGTCTTTGTCGTGACTAGCGGCGTGTATGGGTTCACGGCAATGGCGATGATGGTCCCCGCGCTCTCGGAATATGACATTGCCATGGGGCGAAGTCGGCAAGCCGAAGACGAATAGCGATCCCCCAACAAGAAGAGAGAAACCTTGTCCGCCGCGCTGCTCGCCGCGCTCCCCGCCATCCTTGCGATGCTGGGACTGCTTGCGCTCTCGGCATTCTTCTCCTCTAGCGAAGCCGCCCTCTACTCGCTCGGCAGGTCCGATCGCAAAACCTTCGAAACCGGCAATCGCGGCCAACGCGCCGCCGCTAAGCTCCTCTCCGATCCCGATCGCCTCCTCTCCGCGATTTTGTTTTGGAACCTGCTCGTCAACTTGACGCTCTTTTCCATCTCCTCGCAAGTCGTCCTTCAGCTTGAACGCGTCGATCACCCCCGAGCCGACGCCTGGTCCTACGGCTTCGCAGGCGCATCAGTGCTCATGGTCATCGTCTTCGGTGAACTTCTCCCCAAAAGTCTCGGCGTGCTCCTTTCGTCCACGCATTCCGCGCTCGTGGCGATTCCTCTTTCCTTCGCAGTTCGATTCGTCGATCCGGTGATGCCAGTCCTCCGCGGCGCTAACTTGATATCGCGGCGCCTCGTCTGGCCCGGCTACCAGCCCGAGCCCTATCTCGAAGTCGCTGACCTCGAACGCGCCATTGATGCCTCCAGCGCCGACGAGGAGCTCGTCGAACATGAGCGCCGCACGTTGCAACAACTCGTTTCACTTTCCTCGATCCGCTGCGACCAATGGATGCGCCCTCGCGGCTCCCTCGATGTTTTCCGCGCTCCCGTCAATCTCGATGACCTCAAAGGCGAACTGCCCAAGCATGGCTACCTACTACTCCTCGATCCCGAAGATGAAGAAATCGCGAGTTGGGTCGCGGTCAAGGACTTCGTTCGAGTACCTCAAAAGAACCTCGAACATCATGCAGAACCCGTGATCTATGTTCCCTGGTCAGCAACCCTCGCCAGCGTCTTTCAAGAGATGCAAACCAAAGATCGCGAAGTCGCCGTCGTCGTCAACGAATATGGCGAATCGATCGGCATGCTCACCATTGACGACATGCTCGACACCGTGCTGCTCGATCCCGAGAAACATACCGAACTCGCCGACGCGCCGGGTCTCTCTGGCACCCGCATCCCGATTCTGGAATCCGACCCCGGCATCTTCCGCGCCATAGGCACTCTCAGCCTTCGCCGCGCCGCTGCTATGCTCGATTTCGAGGTCGATGAAAAAGATCCATTGACGATCTCCGGCATCTTGCAATCTCAGCTCGATCGCCTGCCTGTCGAAGGCGACGAATGCCGATGGCGTGATTTCAATCTGCGCGTCGTCCGCGCCCCGGCGCGTGGCGCGCCGGTCGTTGAAATTCGCCGCCTCACCGAGGAGGAAAGCGAATGATTGCCATCTTCGCCTGCTTCTTCGCTGGCCTCGCCCTCAACATGCTCTGTAGCGGCTGTGAGACGGGCTTCTTTCGAGTCACGCGCGTTCGCCTCGTTGTTGATACCCTCACGGGGAGCTGGATCGCCCGTGGGCTGTTGTACTTGGTCAACAATCCTTCGCTCTACGTGGCCACCGCGCTCCTGGGCAATAACTGCGCCCAATACCTCATCTCGTTCTCGCTTCTTCTTGCAACAAAAGAATGGTTCGGGGGCTCCTCGCAACAAGTCGAACTCGTCGCTCCGCTCATCCTAACTCCAGCGCTCTTTGTCTATGGCGATCTCTTACCTAAATCACTCTTCTTTCATGCGCCCAACCGCATGCTGAATATCTTCGGCTGGCCCTTCTTAGTACTGACGGTCATCGCTGCGCCCGTCCTCGTTATTTTGTGGGCCATCTTCCAAGTACTGCAACGCCTCCTTGGCGATTCACCGGTCCGCACCCGCCTCTCTCTTGCCCGCAAGGAACTTCAGGACGTGCTAGTCCAAGGCCAAGAAGCGGGAATCCTGCAACCCTCGCAGCGCCTTCTCGCTCAAAACCTCTTCGCCATCGCCGCCCAGCCGATCTCGCAGCACTGTCTTCCCGTCACGCGCACTGCCTATGTCCGCCTTGGTCAATCTCGTGAAGACGCCCTTTACGCCGCCCGCCGCCATCAATCACCCACGATCATCGTCCTCGACACGGCCACCCGCCGCCCCGCCGGCTACGTCCACGCTGTTGACCTTTATCTGCAAGACCAAGAGAAAGTCACCCGCGTTTTGCCGATGCCCTCAATCAAACCGAATCGATCGGTACTCGACACCGTCATTCAAATGCAAACCGACCGCGCCGAAATGGCCTGCGTGGAAGACCAAGACCAAGGCGTGATCGGATTCGTTCAGCTGGCAGGGTTGCTAAAGCCGCTGCTCAAATCGCGGGGTTGATGCGCCAACGCCGCCATTCGATCGTTTAGAATGCTGCGATCTATTCATTACATATTGTTGGGGCAGTAACCAACCATGTATGGTCGCGTAAATCTCTTCGTCCTATG
>JBKJSI010000084.1:0-6383 GCA_046595915.1 Pirellulaceae bacterium | reverse complement strand
GGTGGACGTCGCGGCGGCTTTGGTGGCGGCTTCGGCGGAGGCAGCTTCGGCCCCGGCGGTTCTGGCGGCAGCGGCGGTTTCGGCGCTGGCCCTGGAAGACGCGGTCCCGGCGCGCCCGGAGCAGGCCCCCGTGGCGGACGAGGCGGTCGCGACGAAGGCCGAGCAACCCGTCCCGAGTCCGACAAGAAGCCAGATCAATCCAAAGAAGAGGATGACAAGAATCTGTAACTGGTCATCGAAGAAGGCATTCGCGTGAATGAACCTTGAGGCGTCGCTATGCGACGCCTCTTTCTGTTTCTGTACGTAGTGGCAAGGAATGGCGGCGCTAAAGATGACTAGTTCGGCCCAGGCATGGAGATACATACGGAGTTACAATGTGTGCACGCTTAAAGTGAGCCGCATTCGATGACAAATCGAGGCCGGAGACCGGATCGCCGCCGATCAATTACTGCTGCTCGTTTACGATGAATTGCGTCAACTCGCGGGCGCACATGAAGTTGAGTAGCCATAGCGATCTGAACACCTTCGCCTTACAGCCAGACGCGCAAATACTAGCCGCGTTCAGCAATGATATACGCCTCTGGAACGTGACCAGGGCGTTACCGCTCTCCAGCGGAATCGAACTCTTTCCAGCGTGGCGGTTGGTGGCGGAGTGGTTTGGGATATGGGCTTGTTTTTGCAACATGGCCAAGATGTCCAAGATGCCCTCTCCCTGGGTCAAGGTGGCCACAAGATTGCCAAGGTGGCCGGGTTTAATAGTTGTTTGAACGACATTTGTATTTACTCCATGCGAATATGTGCGGAGTTTACGGCTATCTTTTATGATAGGGGATGGGTGGCGCCATGTGGCGCAGATTTTCCTGGAATTTTTCACTGAACTGATGAACTTGGGTGGATGCTTCTTGCTTCGCCCAGGTTGTTGAGTACAACCAACCGGATGGGCCACCCGGTGAGCTACCCGCTTTCTCGCGCAAAGGCGCAAGCCCCGGCGCGCCGGGACGAGTACGGGCGCGAAGAAATACACCTATGCGGGAGGCAAGGATGAACGCGGATTAACGCGGATAATCGAGACAAAAGCGGGGGGAGGATCGCGGAAGGGCGGAAACGCGGAACGGGGGGGAGGGCGACGGGAATTCGGAAATCTACTAGGAAGGCAACTCTGGGCTTGCTACTCTGACGATTTCTCATTTGTTGCGTACTGACTGGATAATCCTGGAGTCTGGCACATGATAAAACGATCATGGGGTTTTTGTATTCTGTTCGGGCTTTGCGTCATTCATTGCGGGTGTGAACCGCTTGAACCTGCGGCGTCGAAAGCAAATTCAGGGATTTCTAAGTCGGGTGCGCCTTCGTCGGGCGGACCACAAGTTTGGACCAAGCAAAGCGCGGGCGGATTCACTTTTACGGCGCCATTTGAGGTCAAAATGCTCAGTGCATCAGAATCTCCTTTTCCTGCTGATGCACGCTCTCAATTTACGCATGTCGAGGACTACGCAGGAACCTTCGGGTCCGCTGATCCCGATAAGCAACTGCGGCTGGTGATTTCCCGTGTGCAAACTAGCTCGGATCTCTCCGGCAATATGGAGTCGGCGATGCGACGCACCATCACCTCCGCAGCGCAGAAATTGGGAGACCCCAATCCTGTGTTCACCCTCGTGCCGACTCAGTTTGGCGGCGCAAACGGATTTGTCTCCAGTTATGCGTTTCAATCTGCTGACGGAAAGTTCAGTTGTTTTGAGTCGATCAACGCCGCTTTTTCGGGTAACTATCTTTGGGTGATCCAAGCCGGTTCGCCTGATCCTAAGCTTCGCGATATGGCGAAGCAGATTATTGCATCGGTTACGATCCAGCCTTAGCTTTCGATGATTGCGAAAGTGACCAACGGCTCCGAACATTTATACAGCAACTACTTCTTCGATTTTGATTTTCAAATCAAAGCCACTCATCAGCATTGCTGAATCTTGTCGAGAAACATGGATCTCTTTAAGGGTTCATGCGGTTGCGCGGCACCGGTAGGCGAGTACGCCAACCGGTGCTTTCAAAATATCTTTGCCACAGATTTCACGGATAAAATGCGTTTTGCACAGATGAATGCGGATGGACGGAGATAAAATACACAGATACGGGGAGAGGATCGCGGAAGCGCGGAACGGCGTTGGTGGGCGGTTTGGGATGTTCGCTCCGTCGTTGCGTGTTGAGAATAAATCGCGGGTGGGAGGCCTTGATTGTGGTGGAACCTGGGCCAATGGGAGCCTAAGCTATTGGCTGTTAGTTTCCGCGTACTTAGCGTCCTATTAGGAAAAGTAGCATGGTGACTTGCAAATCATCGATTCGAATCGCGGTTTGTGTTTTTCTTGCCGCAACGCAGGTCGGCTGCGAGCTCTTTGAGCCACCAACACCTAAGACTCAGGCAAAGGCAGGAATTTCGAAATCGAGTGCGCCTGTAATCGGTGGTCCGCAGGTTTGGACGAAGCAATCGATTGCGGGAGTCTCGTTTGAAGCACCTCGCGAATTCGCTTTCACCCGGGATGCCGCCGACCCAACCGATTCGACGCGCCCTGCTGCGATACAAGACGTCGAGTCTTACACGGGAAGCCTGAAATCTCCTCATTCTGAACATCTTTTGGTGGTGAACATTGCGAAAATGCGTGGACCGTCCCACCTGGCGGTTAATATGGAACCGGCAATGCGGCAGGTCGTCCGAAACACGGCGAAGAAACTTGGCGACCCCGCACCGAATGAAGTCATTACTGCAGCTCAATTCGGTGCTGCCAATGGCTTCATCTCTAGTTACGCTTTTCAGAATCCAGACGGTCGCCTTCATTTTTACGAATCGGTTAACGCCGCATCGGGAGATTCGATGTGGGTGATCCTAGCCGCATCCGAAGATCCAAAGATGCGTGACACTGCCAAGGCGATCATTGCGTCGATTTCGATTCAGCCTTAGCTATTATCCAATGCTCAGGTGCGATATCGGGGAGTCATTGGATCGCGAATTTCTTTTTTAGTGAGGCGATTTCGATTTGGTATTCGCCTCGGCCTTGCCAGGTTTCGTGGTAGGTGGGGTCGTCGCCGGGGTCTTTGCACCAGATGATGAATTGGCCTTGTTCATCGAAGACGTAAGCTGGTGGTGAGGAGGGATGGGCTAAGAGGTAGAGGGGAGGCAAGTGTCCATTGAATTCGTAGTAGCTTTTGCCTTTTTTGTGAACTTGCTGGATGCTAACGGGGTCGCCGAAGCGGTTGAAGTAGTCGTGAACGTTTGAGATGCCTCGCGGTGACATGCTGCGGGCGTAGTAAATCTCAGAGACGATTGCATAAGTGAGCGGAAGGAGAATCATCGCTGATATCGTGGAGAATAGATGGAACTTTCTTTTCATCGAGTCTCCTTTCACACCGCTGAGTGGGTCGCCTCAAAAGCTTGATCAGTGTCGCTTGGTTTTTCGCCGCGTTGTTTGCCCCAGTAGCCTCGGGCGGTGAAGAGGAGGGCTAGGAGGGCGTAGGCTAAGGCGTAGTCGTAGGGCGTGCGTTTGATGTAGGGTTTTAGTTCTGGGGGTGGAGTGGGTGCTGCGGCGGGTGGCTTTGTTTTTTGTTCGGGAGTCGATTGTGTTGTAGTGCGTTTGGTGAGGATGGGGGCGGAGTCGGCGGTGGAGGTTGCGCCGATTTGCCAGGGGGCTTGGATTGGTGCGCCTGGCATGGGGGAGTGGATGACGCCGAAGAAGGCGGCGATGGCGGCGACGAGAGCAAACATCGATGCACGATAGAGTTTGCGGTCGATGAGGGAGGCGAGCATGCCGGCCCAGAGGAGGCTGGTGAAGATGAAGCCCGCAGAGAGGACGCGGATCGTGTGGATCTCAAAGACCTTGCCTTCGGGCAGTGTGCTGGCGGCGGGGCCGATGACGCCTAGGAGACCTTCGAGTTGCAGGATCGCGAGATAGGCGAGCGCGGGGACGCAGGCGATGGCGACGGCGGTGTAGTGGCGACGCGGCGTGGCAAGGAAACTTTGGGCGGTGATTTCTAAGCCGACGAAGATGAGGATCGGGAAGACGGTTGATTTGGGAATGAGCATGTAGAAATAGCTGAAGAGACCGCTTGCGCCTAAGATGCCGATGAAGAGTGCGGTGGCGAGCGTATAGGCAGCGCGACCGCCCATGGCTTTGTAGGCGGGGTGGCCGATGTAGGGTGTCGTTTGAATCACACCACCGCAGAAGGCGGCAACGAGCGTGGCAATTGCTTCGACGCCGATGATTTGGTTGGTGTCGTATTCATCGCCAGCGGCGGCGGCGCTTTCGGTGCAGTCGATGCCGCCGACGACTGTGGCGAGTGCGAAGGGTAACACTACGGGAAGATATTTGAAGGAATCTGGCAGGACTTCGAACCATTCGAAACGGAAGGCGATGAGCCAATCGGTGGGGAGGAGGCCATTGCGGGCGTCGGCGAGGGTTATTTCTGGAGCGGGGGACGTATAGAACCCAATCGCTTGAAGTGCGTAGTAAAGAGCAGAGCCGATCAGGAGTGCGGCGAGTGCGCCGGGGATGCGAAAAGGAAGTTCGAGCCGGGCGACGAGGGTAATCAGGATGACGCCGAGGGAGGCGAGGCCGACGACCGGATAATGGGCGACTTCGATTAGCGGCAGGAAGCTAATCAGAACGAGCGCAATCGAGGCAAGGGAGCCGAGGAGCCCGGCGCGGGGAAAGAGCCTGCGAATCCAATTGGATCCAAACGCGCAGGCGATTTTGAAGAGTCCGCTAGCAAAGATGGCGCAGATGCCGATCTGCCACGAGTACATTGCAGCCTGTCTCAATTTGGGATCGGTGTCGCTGGCGCCGGGTTCGACGCCGTAAGCGGCTTTGGCGGCCATGAAGGCGGGGCCGAGGACAAAGAAAACCATGCCGAAGGTGCTGGGGGTGTCGAGACCTAAAGGCATGGAGGTTATGGAGTTGCGCGCGGTCTTCTTGGCCAGCCGGAGGGCCAGGTAGAAGAAGAGCAGGTCGCCGACGAGCACCCCGATGGCGGTGCCGGGGACCATGTGGGTGAGGGCGAACGTTGTAGGGAATTGAAAAACTTGGTGCATGAGCCCGACCATGAGCAGTAGGTCGGCAATGTTATCTAACATCAAGCCAAAGAAGGCGTTAACGTCGCCTGAGGCGGCCCAAGTGGGGTGCTTTGGTTTCACGCTGCGCGGTCCGGCATGGGTTTTGCTTCTAGTGGTTGGCAGTCTAGGAACCACGTGATCGGCTGTCAAACAAACAGCTTCTCCGCGATGCCTTTACTTCTACTCCTTTCAAGGAAGATTCCGGATTCGGCAAAATCGAGCTTTATTTTGTCGCGCCGGGAACTTAGGTTGGTGGAAAGATGATCGCTCCTTTGGCGGTGAAACGACGGATCGTGCATCGAGGACCACGCGTGGAAGACGAAGAACTCTTTCTGAAGTTTCGAGAGAGTCGTAATCGCGACTTATTTACTCAACTCGTACAACGGTACGAGCGAGAGTTGTTTGCTTATTTGCGCCGATACCTTGGCAACTCGGAAATGGCCGAGGATGTGTTCCAGGCGACCTTCATGCAGGTTTACCTGAAGCGGGACCATTTCGAGGAAGGGCGACGATTTCGACCGTGGCTCTATGCTATCGCCACCAATCAAGCCATTGATAACCAGCGCAAATCGCGGCGGCATCGCATGGCGAGCATTGATCGCGTTGCAGGCGGGACGGATGGTGACGAGGCGGGGCATCTCTTGCACCTTTTGGCGAGCGATGAACCGAACCCTGACTCCCACGTAATGACCGAGGAGTCTCGGCAGTGGGTGCTAAAATCGCTGGGCGAGCTCTCGGACCAAATGCGACAGGTTGTCGAATTGGTCTATTACCAAGGACTTAAGTACCGCGAAGCCGCGGAAGTTCTGGATGTGCCGGTTGGCACGGTTAAGAGTCGTATGAACGCTGCGATTACGCGGCTAAATCAGTTCTGGCAAAAAACGCATGTCGAAAACGCCTGAATACCGTCCCTCGCAAGAAGACTTACTTGGCTACCTGCTCGGGGCCCTCGATGAGGCGGAGCAGGAGCGGGTGAAGCGCTATATCGCGGGGCATCCGGAGATTCAGAGTGAGCTTGGAAAGTTGCAGCGCTGCATGCTGCCGCTGCGCGCCGTGGATATGCCGATCAAGCCGCCGGGGGGGCTGGCTCGGCGGTCTTGCGAACGGATCTTTGCGCGGGCTGAGGGTTGGATCGAGCCGCGACGTGAAATGGCGCATGAGGGCGGTCGCGATGGTTGGCAGATTTGGGATTTGACGATGCTGATGTCGGTCGCCATTTTGATGGCGATGCTGATCATGCCGGCGGTTTATCGATCTCGCGAGGCTGCGCGGCGGCTGGCTTGTGCATCGA
>JBKJSI010000829.1:0-3967 GCA_046595915.1 Pirellulaceae bacterium | reverse complement strand
GCCATCGCCGTGGCCCGCGAGGGGGGGCCCGGCGATGGCCGCTTTGCCAAGGCTGGATCGCCAAATAGTAGCTCGACGCCAAAACGTGCTCCGAGTCCATCAATCAAAAGCGATGTTGCTCCGGCTTCCTTCATCGAGTCCGCAGAGCCCGCCGCGACGACGCAAGAGTTGGAACCTGCCGAATCTCCATCGCAGGATTCCGATTCGACGCCCTCTGAAAATGTGCAGTCGGTGAGCTTGACGGGAATTCTGCAGCAAGCGGAGTCGCAAAACCCCAACCTGTCATTCGCCCGCGAGCGGATCAACGAAGCGTATGCGCGCGTCGATCGGGCCGGCGCATTGTGGCTTCCCTCCTTGCGAGCGGGTATCAATTTCAATCACCATGAAGGGGCTATTCAAGACGTCGCAGGCGTTGTTTTCAATACTAGCCGCAGTTCGCTTTACGGGGGGCTTGGCGCGGGCGCGGTCGGGGCCAGTTCACCCGCTATTCCGGGCCTTATCGCCCAATTCCATCTCACGGACGCGATTTTTCAGCCGCGCATTGCCGAGCATCAGGCGGCATCACGGCAATTTGGAGCCACGGCGGTTCGAAATGACATCCTGCGAGACGCATCGGTTGCGTACCTCGAGTTGGTTCGAGCAGAGCATGCCTTGGCGATCGCGACAGAGGCGCTGGAAAACACCAGCAAGCTTGCTGAGATCACGGAAAAATATGCGGGTGCGGGCCAAGGACTTGAATCTGATCGAGAACGAATGCAAGCGGAACTTGCGCTTCGCGATGGTCAACTTGCCGCCCGACAGGAAACGGTGCTCACCTCTTCTGCACAGCTCGCTCAGATCCTGCACGCTAGTCCTACGATTGTTCTGACCAGCGGTGAACCGGCGGTGGAGCCGATCGAGTTTATCTCGGCAGAGGGGCCCATCGAAGCGCTCGTCGCACTCGGCCTTACGCGACGACCTGAGTTGTGCGAACAGCGTCACTTGGTTAGCGAGGCATTAGAACGCCTTAACCGCGAATCGTATGCGCCGCTGATTCCTAGTGTGCAACTAGGATTGAGTTACGGCGGCCTCGGGGGCGGTCTTGGCGGCGCCATCAAGAACACCAACGATCGCATGGACGCTGACGCGATGGCATATTGGGAGCTGCGCAACATTGGACTCGGGGATCGAGCAGCTCAGCGCGAAATGTCTTCCGCTGCTCGGCAGTCGCAGTTTCGTGAAATTGCCATCCTTGATCGCGTCACTCGCGAAGTCGCGGAAGCGCACGCCAAAGTCACCAAACGTAAGCTACGTATCGAGATCGCGAAGAAAGGTATCTTGGCCGCCGAGAAATCGTACTCACTCAACCTCAAGCGAATTGAAAACGCTCAAGGCCTGCCCATCGAGACTCTGCAGGCGATTCAAGCTCTCGCCACCGCACGGCAAAACTATCTCGATGCGGTGGTTGATTTCAATATTGCTCAGATCGAACTTTGCAGAGCGACGGGTTGGACGATTGAATCACCAACCGACCAGGAATGATGAGGCGACAAATCTACGACACCACCGTCGCAACGACTAAAAGAGGCGATTAAAGCCATTCAACGCAGCCACGCGATAGGCTTCCGCCATCGTTGGGTAGTTGAAGGTTGTGTTGATGAAGTAGAGGAGGCTGTTTGCTTTGCCTTCCTGCGACAGGATCGCCTGACCGATGTGGATGATTTCGGCAGCGTTCGAGCCAAAGCAATGGATGCCTAAGAGGCGAAGATCTTCGCGATGAAATAGCAGTTTCAGCATGCCGGTGGTGCGACCGGTGATTTGGGCGCGGGCGAGGCTTTTGAATTGCGCTTGGCCGACTTCGTAAGGGATTTTGGCGGCGGTTAGCTCGCGCTCAGTTTTGCCGACGGAGCTGATTTCGGGGCTCGTATAAATGCCGGTTGGAACTTCACCGACGGAAACCTTGCAGTCTTCGTTGGAATAGATGTGGCGCGCTGCGGCGCGGCCCTGTGAGTAGGCGGCGCTGGCGAGGGAGGGAAAGCCGATGACGTCGCCGACGGCGTACACGTTGGGGACGTCGGTTTGGAAATTCTCGTTGACTTTGAGCAGGCCGCGCTCATTTGCGGCGATGCCGATTTTGTCCAGCCCGAGATTTACGGTGTTGCCGTTGCGCCCGTTGGCCCAGAGGAAGATGTCGGATTTTAGCGCTTTGCCGCTTTGAAGGTGCGTGACGACTCCCTCGTCGGAGGCTTCGATTTTTTCAAATAGCTCGTTGTGCCGAATGAGAATTCCGCGATCGCGCATTGAGTAGGCTAGTGCGTCGATGATCTCGTCATCGAGGAATTCGAGCAATTTGCCGCGGGTGTTGACGAGATTCACCTTGCAGCCAAGGTTGCGGAACATCGAAGCATATTCGCAGCCAATGACGCCGGCGCCGTAGATCGTGATCGAATGGGGCGTGTAGCTAAGGTCGAGGATGGTATCGCTATCGAAGACGCGAGGATGCGAAAAATCGATTGACTCGGGGCGATAGGGCCGCGAGCCTACGGCGATCAAAATGTGTTCCGCTTCGAACCGCTCTTTGGCGCCTCGTTCTTCGGTGATTTCGAGCGTGTGGGCGTCGATGAACTGAGCGTCGCCGGTGATGACGGGGATATCGTTGCGATCGTAAAATTGGCGGCGCATATCGACCTGTTTGTCGATGATCGATTTCGCGCTGCGACGGAGTTGCGGGAACTCCACATTGAACTGGAGATTTAGTTCCTTGCCGATCGGATTGTTCGCAAACTCGGTTAGCTGAAAGATCGAATAGCGCAAGGCTTTGCTGGGAATCGTGCCCCAGTGGGTGCAGCCGCCGCCGATGCGGCTAAATCGCTCGATGGCGCAGGCTTTCTTTCCCATCTTGGCGGCTTGCATTGCCGCGCCTTCGCCGCCGGGGCCGGTGCCAATGACGAGGATGTCATACTTCGTTGCTGAACTCATGGAAATACAGTCTTTCTCGCGATGATCGATCCGCGCGCGTTTTCTCAATTCCACCAGGATCGACGCCAAATCGCTGGAACATGGCTGAGTTGGCCAATCACGTGGAGTTTAGCGAGTTTCCGATCTGGCGCGGCGACCGCGAAGTCGCGGTGCTCGGTTTTCGCGGCGAAAGCGCTCCACTACAATCGCTCCCTCGCGCGCATCCGCGCGAAGAGTTACTCGACCGGAATTGCAAATGAAGTCTCTCTTGCTTCGTAAACCTGGCGACCTGGTTGCAACGCAAATTGAAGAGCCGGCTCGGCCTGCGCCGGGTGAGGCGCTCGTCCGCGTTCACCGAGTCGGCATCTGCGGGTCTGATATTAGCGGCTATCTCGGCAAGATGCCGTTTTACAGTTACCCGCGCATTCCGGGGCATGAATTGGGTGTGGAGGTGCTGGAAGTTGGCGATGGCGTTGGCAATGTGAAGAAGGGCGACAAATGCAGCGTCGAGCCTTATATCAATAACGTCGATAGTCACGCATCACGGCGCGGGCGCGGGAACTGCTGCGAAGAGCTTCAGGTGCTTGGTGTGCATACCGACGGTGGGATGCGGTCGCGGTTCATTGTGCCGGCGCGAAAGCTGCATCCTGCGCGAACTCTTTCGATGGAACAGCTCGCGCTGGTCGAGACTTTGGCCATTGGCTGTCATGCGGTTGATCGGTGCGCGCCTCAGGGCGAGGATACCGTGCTTGTCATTGGCGCGGGGCCGATTGGGCTTTCGGTGATCGAGTTCGTCAAACTCTCTGGCGCGCGGCTCATCATTCTCGACATGAATCAAGGGCGGCTCGATTTTTGTAAGAATGTGATGCTCGTGCCGGATGTGGTGAAGTTTGTTGGCGATGGCTCAGAGCTGAAGAAGATCGAAGAACTCACGGGCGGCGCGCTGCCTAACATTGTTGTCGATGCGACCGGTAGCCCCAAATCGATGGCGGGCGCTTTTGAGTTTGTCGGGCACACGGGGCGGATTTGC
>JBKJSI010000145.1:0-2746 GCA_046595915.1 Pirellulaceae bacterium | reverse complement strand
GGCGTCGCGATTTGGTTCCCGCCCATCTCGACGATAAGGTTCGGTCGTTCCTGCAAGATGGCAAAATCCGCGAGGCGGAACAGGCATGCCAAAACCAGCCGAGCGTGCTCTCGGCGATTTTGCTTGCCGGCCTTGGCGAGGCGGATGCGGGTTGGGGGGCAGCGGAAAAGGCGCTCGAAGATGCGATGGCGGAGCAGTCCGCGAGATTGTTTCGTAAGCTTGAATTCATGTCGGTGATTGGCAATATCGCGCCGATGCTCGGGCTGCTCGGCACGGTGACCGGTATGCTCTTCGCCTTCTATGAAATCGCGCAGCAGAAAGGCACGGCGGGAGCTGCCGACCTCGCGGTGGGTATTTATCAGGCGCTCGTGACGACGGTGGTCGGGCTGATTATCGCGATTCCGTCGCTCGGGGCTTTTGCGTATTTTCGTAATCGAATCGATCAAATCATGGCCGAGGCCGCCGGCGCCGCGAATCATGCATTCACGCCGATTCGCAAAAAGAAGAGTTCGACCTTTCGCAAAGAAGGTATGCCACCTTCAATCAGCGGCAGTTCTACGACGCGGGAGCGAGGCTAAGCGATGCGCTCTCCCAGTGCAGCCCGATCGGCGGATGTCGGCATCAATATGACGCCGATGATCGATATGGTGTTTCTGCTGATCATCTTCTTTCTCCTTTCGAGCACGCTTGCGCAGCAGGAGACCCAGCTTGATCTGGCGCTGCCGAAGGCGAAGAACGTGCTTGATGACAACGCCGAGAAGGCGGCGCGGCGGGTGACGATTAACGTCCAAGAAGATGGAACGATTTTCTTTTTGGGACGCGGGATTGCAACGAGTGAACTCGCGGGGCGAATTCGCGACCGGGTGCAAAAACAGGGTGGCATCGCCGAGATTCGCATCCGCGCTAGTCGCAAACTGCCTTACGCCAAAGTCGAGCCGATCTTGCTTGCCTGTTCGCAGGCGGGCGTGTGGGATGTGCAATTCGCCGTCTACCGCGAGAACGAGGAGTAGACGATGCGTCGACCTTCGCTCTATCAGCGTAGCGGCGGTGATCTCGGCATCAATATGACGCCGATGATCGACGTTGTGTTTCTACTCTTGGTGTTTTTTGTTTGGAACACCAATCTTGCACCACTTGAGTATCTTCTGCCCGGCGCGGTGACTCAGCCGCCGACGGATCAAAAGGGCGCCGGCAATACCACGGTTGCTCCAGATCCTAAAAAGGACTTTGACGAAATCATCGTTCGGATTAAATGGGAAGAGAGGCCGCTGTGGTTTATTAACGAGACTCGTCTTGCCTCGCTTGCCGAAGTGAAATCAAGCCTGGCTAAAATTGCTAAAGTGAATCGCGATGCGCCGATCACGTTGCACCCCGATCCGGAGGTTCCGCTAGGTGATTTGATCGACTCCTATGATGTCGTTCGAGGAGTCGGTTTTCGCAAATTGCGTTTCGCGACCAGTATGACGCCGGGAGTTGCTACTCCATGAGGTTCCCAGCGATCTTATTATTTGGTCTTTGTGCATGCGGCCTGTTTTTCGCTTCAACCGCGGAGGCCCAATACAGCGCTGATGAGCGATTTCTTGCTGGTCTCAGGGCGTATCGGCTCTTCGATTTGGCGGATGAAGTCTGCCGCAATCGACTTTCGGCTTCGAAGTTGACTCCTCGCGAGCGAGTGACGACTACGATCGAGCGGATGTTAGTGCAGACGGAAAAGGGAGTCAACGCGCCGCTGGCGGAGCGCCCAGCGATTTTTGCTGCGGCGCGGGAGATTGCAGCAGAGTTTGCTCGCACTCATGCGGACAATCCACGAGGCATGTTAGTGAAGTTTCAGGACGCGCTCACGGTGCTAACCCTAGGCGAACTTCAGCGGCTCGAAGCTGACCTTGGTACGTCTAGTCCGGCGGAGATCGATACCGCGAAAAAGACTCTGCATGCTGCGGTGACGCTGCTGGAATCGCTCGAAACGGAACTTCAAAAACAGATTCCCGCGGCACGCCGCACTTCAACTAATAAAGAGGCCATTAACGCAGATGAACTGACTTCTTTGCGTACGCATGTGGGTTATCAACTCGCTCGCGCCGCTCGAAATCAAGGGCAACTATATCCTGAAAAGAGTGAAGACCGAACGGCCAGCCTTTTGCGGGGGAAGCGGCAGTTAGAGGATACGGTTCTCGCCCTGGGTGAGGAGGATCTGATCTATTGGCGTGCTTCGACGGAGCTTGCTTCGTTCGAACGGATGCTCGGCGATCTGCCGCGGGCGGCGAAGTTATTGGAGGATTTAGAGGCGAAAGGCCCGCCGGCGCATGCGATTGCGGCATTGCGTGCGGAGCAGGTTCGGTTGCTCGTTACGGCAGGCAAGGCTGCGGTTGCTGTGGCTCAAGGCGCTAAGTGGTCGGAGGCGATGAGCCCGCGCGATGCGGATCTTGATTTGGCTTTTCTGGAAGCAGTGGTTGCGGATAAGAGCGCCGCGAAATCTTCTGACTCACTCGTGGAAAAGCTGACTGAAATCGAAAATCGACATGGCCCCTATTGGGGACGGCGGGGATCGGCGCTGGTGCTTAGCGCGGCGCCATCGGGAGCGGCGAGTGAGAATATGGAGCTTTTAAGTCGGACGGCCGATCAGCTTTATTTACAGAAGAATTATGACGCGGCGATTGCCGCCTATGATCGAGCGGCGGCGAAGGCTAAAGAAAAAAAGATGGACCCGGCGTTTGTCGATTTGGCGAATCGAGCGGCGCTGGTGGAG
>JBKJSI010000036.1:0-8298 GCA_046595915.1 Pirellulaceae bacterium | reverse complement strand
CTTAACGCGGCGAAGCCGCAGCGGTTTTTGGTGAAAGGATGGCATTCGTCCGTCAGAATGGTTGGTGCTTACAAACAACTGTTCTGGGGAGAATGCCATGGCGACAGTATGGCGGTTTGTGACGAAGTTTGCGAGTCTCATCGTTTGCACGCTGCATTGTTTTGACCGGGTGATCTTCAAAGGGCATCTGGCGATCTCCGCTCCGAAGGAGTTCGAGTGTTTTGTGGATTACATTCTCAAGGTGCGGCGGTCGCACTTCATGAATGTTCTCGCGCCGCAGTATTCCGACCAGTTGGTCGAACACGCGAAGCAGTTGGCAGCGGCGGCAGGACGGACGTATCTCTATCGTTGTGGATCGTTCCGCAAGGATCAGTGGGCCGAGCAGCTGTTGCGTGAGCAGCGAATCGAGCAGGGACTGGTCGGCGTGCTGTGCACGCTGGAAACGTGCAATTCGTTTCAACTCGTGCCAGGAGAGGGGCGACCGCGGTTCATCTCGAAGCCACGGCAGCAGCGGGTGCTCTACTATTACTTCCTCGATCGGCAGCTGGGCCTGATTCATGTGCGGCTGCAAACGTGGGCGCCGTTCACGCTGCAGGTATACGTCAATGGCCACGAGTGGTTGGCTCAACAACTGGTCCGCCTGGGCATCGGCTTCGTGCAACAGCACAACGCCTTCACGCAACTCGACGATCCGGTGAAGGCTCAGCGTCAGGCCGATCGCTTCGCCAAATTGAACTGGCCGGTGATCCTCAATCGGTATGCCCATCAGGTCAATCCGCTGCTGCATCAAGTGCTGGGACATTATCGCGTGCGGTGGTTCGTCGATCAGGCGGAGTTCGCCACCGATCTGCTCTTTACGAGCCCGTCCGCGCTCACGGGCCTTTATCAAAAGCTACTGCAGTTCGCGACCGTGACCTTCACGCCCAAAGACATCCTGGGATTTCTGGGCCGCAAGTGGGACCGGCGGTTCGACGGCGATGTCGAAACCCAAGTGAGAACCGATCGCGTGCTGGGCACGCGGATCAAGCATCGTATGACGAAGAACTGGCTGAAAATGTACGACAAGTTCGGCCGCATTCTGCGGGTGGAAACCGTGATTAACCGCCCGCAGGAATTCTCGGTCTACCGGACGCGCTTTCACCGCGACGGCTCGACCTCGCAAGGCTACTTCCCGATGAATAAGGACACGGCCAACTTGATTTACTATCAGCAGCAGGCGCTGGCGTGCAACCAGCGGTATCTCGACGCCTTGGCGGTCGTCGATGATCCCGCGCCCGCCTATCAAGAACTGCGTCAACTCACCGAACCGAAGGTGGTGGCGAGTCGGAGCCTGGCGGGATTCAATCCCGCGCGTCGCGAAGACGTTCGCTTGTTCGCGGCCGTACTCGACGGCGATCACATCGCCCGAGGCTTCCGCAACAAAGACATCCGCGCCGCGCTGTTCCGCGACGATCAACCATCGTCACGCAATAGCGCAGCGGTCGGACGACTCCTCAAACGCTTGCACGTCCGCCACCTCGTCGCCAAAATCCCCCGCACCCGGCGCTGGCGCGTCACCGCCAGCGGTCGCCACTTGCTCAGCCTGGCAGTCCAACTCTACAAACAAACCTGGCCTGAACTCATCGCCGCATAACGCCGAAATCTTCTCCGCATCTTGCAGGGAAGTCCAGCGGTAAGAATCTAACCGGCGCGGTAGACAGCTAACGATGCCGCGCGGCCTTGAGCATGGAGGGGGCGAACCCTTTGAGGCGCTCCCAAGGTCTCGCGGAGTTCAGCGACTTGGTTTGGCGAGAGATCGACATGCGACTGGGAAAACCAGCCGATGTCTTCGCTGAAAGTCTCGTGATTGAGCTGTAGGCCTCCGCCACTGGGCAATAGCGTGACGCGGACTCGGCGATCTTCACGATCGCCAGGCAGGATGGCAATCGTCTTAGGCTCGACTGGTTTTCGCTCGGGCACCGCTCTGCTCCATTGCTGCAGGTCCAAAATCGGACCGCTATTGCAAATGAGACTCAATCTCAATAGCAATATGATTACTGAGGGGCGGAGGAAAGTCAATCCGGAGCCGATGTGGAAATACACTGCTTGAGTTACATCTGTTTAGCCAGCAGTCATTTACGCAGCGCGGCGGCGTTGCTTTCGGTGCGAGCTATCGTCGTAGTCGTGGCTGCTTGTCGCCAGACGCGTGCTTTGGAGGGCTGCTTGGGCCTCTTCGAGGCGTTTGAGTTGGCTTGTTCCTTCCGAATGGAGGCTGCCGACGACCCGGCCCAGCAGCGAAGTGACTGCCGATGGTGAAGGTGCTTCGCGGAGACATTCCGCGGCGATCGAGAGGGGGTGCGCGAGCCAGGAGGTCATGGAGCCGCGGTGTTTCATGTGACGCCAGAAGAGACGCTCGGCGGCTTGGCCTTGCCAGAAGCCTGCGTCCGTTCGCAGGACGCGATTGGGCGCGAAGACGCGGCTGGCGGGTTCGATGACCGTACGGAAACCAAGTTCTTCGCAGCACAATGCGAGATCAACATCGACTAGCGAGATGCTGAGATCGCGATCAAGTCCGCCGAGTGCTTGAAGCACGCGGCGACGGTAGAAGGCGGCCGCGAGAGGTGGGCCGACGAGGTCATTGGAATGCGGGGGTGTAGTCCAGACGACGCGCCCGCCGCCCGAACTGAAGCCGAGGCCAGCGGCCAAGATCTGGTCGCGATTTTCCTGGTCGTGTACGACAGGGCCGACGCTGCTGACGAGCGGATCGTGAAAGTAACGCAGCGGCGCAACGGTCCAGTTTTCTTCTACTTCGACGCCGGGCGCGAGCAGGTGGATCACTTCGCCCCGCGCGGCTTCGATGCCGACGTTGAGGAGGTCGATCGTGTTGGCGCGTGGTGGACCAGCGATGAAGTGAACTTCACTCGACAGGCCGTAGGGATCTTCGTATTTGCCCCGATGGACAACGACGATCTCGCACGAAGCCGGTTGGAACTGAAGAACGGAGGCGAGCGTGGCTTCTAAGGGCCCCGCTCCGCCAGTGTCTGCGATAAGAATTGTCAGCCGAGGCACGCACATCTCTCCTTGGCCGCCAGCGAGATCAGAGCTGAGAGTCGCTTGCGCTGTCCGCGAAATGGGGCCCGCAACCCATGCAAGCATGAATGCGAATCAATGCGCCCATGTTCGATTTCTTCGGCTCAGAGCAGAACGAAAGATTATCCAATCCGGCGGTGGCAAATTGACTTGGTGGGTTAAACAAAACAGCAGCCGAGAAATGCGATCGCGGCGACGCCCACTGCTAGCAGTGCGCCGACAGCTAGATCGAAGGCGCGCTTGATCGGCGCGTGGTCGTCTTTGACAAGACACCCGCCGCACCAGATGCGAACGCGAAAGGAAGGGATCACGGTGGATTCAATTTCAATCGCTGCGCCGGTACGGGCATCGATTTCGATGCGCTGTTGATGTCGCAGCGACCAGTTGCGGAACGACGCGACGAGTTGTCCATCGAGAGCGTACGATTCCCAGCCAGTCCAATGGGACCAGTAAACTTCGATTTCGCGGCCAGCGATTTGGTAGTGCGCCCGGGCGCCGAGCAGATCGACCTTGGAAGCCGAGAGTACATCGGCAGATGCGACGCGGGTCACTGCGTAAGGATTGTCTCCCTCGAAGATCGAGAGAGAAGAAATGGCAGCGCTCGACATGAACGGTCGCCCTGTTCGCCAACGGTCACGGCGGGCCAAAATTGGCTCGCCGTTTGGTTGGGGCCTAAAGCGAGAATTCGACCTGCTTATCTGAAAAAACAGGCACTTTTAGATTACATGGTACGTCGGGAATAACTGGCGAATACGGCAAAACTGGATTAGACCGGATAAGCGGTACAGATTACGAGTGTCTATTCATCAAGTTTCATGATCTCGACTTTGCGAAACTCGATGGGATGGCTTTCGGATTGCAGTGAGATCGTACCTCCGGTGAGAAGCTTGACGCCGCCGGCTTTGGCGATGAGGTCTTTGGCGTGGGCGTCGCGGTCGTCGAGTTGCGGTTCGTCGTATTCGAGGATGCTGACGCCATCGATGAGGTGTTTGATTTTCTTGCCGCCATGCACTTCGACTTCGATCGTGACCCATTGGTCGCCGTCGTAGGTTTTCGATTTTGAGGTGGTGCAGTGCGGCGTGAAGAGTTTGCCGCCCATGACGACGTTGGTGCCGGGGGTGCAGAGATTGCTCGTGGTGCGAGCGCCTTTACCGAGGCCGCCGAGGAACTGGACTTCGATCGATGCGGGGAAGTCTTGATCTTTGCCCATGCCGGCGGGGTCTTCGCCGTGGATCATGACGCCGCTGTTACGGGTAGCCCAACCAGGGCCGCCTTTGCATTGGTCGCCGACGAAGCGGTATTCGATTCGGAGGCGGTAGTTGGAAAATTTATCCTTGTAGAAGAGATGGCCGAATTTTTCGCCGAACTGGTCGTACTTGTCGTATGCCACTTTGAGAACGCCATCTTCGACGCGGAAGGTGTCGCCGAAGTTATCACCGAGCTCGTGATAGCGGATTTTGGGAGTCCAGCCTTCAAGGTTTTTGCCGTTGAATAGCTGGATCCATTTTTCCTCCGCGAAGGCGGGGACCGTGAGTGCGAACGTGAGGAGGGCAAAAATGGCAAGACGCATCGAATGAAACTCCGGGAGAAGAAGCAGCATTTTAGAGCTGCTAGATTAGTCTCAAAGGCCGACCGAAGACAGCATTCTAAGTGCTTTGCGTTGTAATTGGCGGTTCTGGCGGCTCAGAACGGGCCGCTTTTCGGCCTTGCTGGCATTGCCTCGGCTTGCTTAGGATTGGGCGTGCGGGGACTTCGTTTGCTAATGTCCCTGCTAGCACGGAAAGGAGTCCGGCGATGCAAGTGACGCTCGCGGAATTATTCGATCGAGTCGCAAATGTCTGCAAAGTGGAGCTGCGCGGCGATCCTCAGACGCAAATCACTAGCGCCGAGATCCTCCGGGAAGTGAAGGCGGGCGGTATTACGCTCGTTGATAAGGCCAAGCTGCTGCCGGAGCTTGCGAAATGTCCTGCTTCGGCTGTCGTGGTGGGTACTGATTGCGCAGCGGTCGAATTGCCCTCGCTCGTCGTGGCGGATGTCCATGTCGCGTTTTCGGTGATCGTGGAGCTCTTTTGCCCGCGGCGAAAAGTCGCCGCGCCGGGCTGCTCGACTTCGGCGAGAATCGACCCGACCGTCACTCTTGGCGAGCGCGTTTCGGTGGGACCGCTGGCGACGGTTGGACCCGACTGTGAACTGGGCGACGACGTGGTGATTCACGCCGGCGCTCATCTCATGGCGGGCTGCAAGCTGGGGCCGGGCGTGCAGGTTTTCCCGAATGCGGTGCTTTACGAAAACACGGTCGTCGGCTCGAACTCGATTATCCACGCCGGCGTGGTGCTTGGGGCGTATGGCTTTGGCTACAAGCTGTTAGGCGGCAAGCATGTGCTTTCTTCGCAATTTGGGCATGTCGAGATCGGCGCCAATGTGGAAATTGGCGCGAACACGACGATCGATCGCGGCACTTACGGGGCGACCTCGATTGGCGATGGCACGAAGATCGACAATCAGGTGATGATTGGCCACAACTGCCGCATCGGGAAACATAATTTACTTTGCTCGCAGGTCGGCATCGCGGGTAGCAGCACGACCGGCGACTATGTCGTGATGGCGGGACAGGTTGGGGTTCGCGATCACGTCCATATCGGCGATCAGGTGGTGTTGGGCGCCAAGACGGGCGTGATGAACGATATGCCGGACGCGGGAACTTATCTGGGAACGCCGGCCTTGCCGGAACGGGAAATGCTGCTGATCGGCGCCGCGTTTTTGCGACTTCCCGCGATGCGCAAAGAGATGAAGGATCTCGAGCGCAAGATGGCGGTTGTTGAAAAGGAAATTGCGGGGCGAATGCCCGCGAAGACGGAAGCGGCGTGACAATTCGTTGTCAGCTGCAGGCGAGTTCGCGACTTTGGAGGATGGTAATCGATGTCGGCGTCCTCTCCAAAACGCATAGGCCTCGTCGCTGGCTGGGGGCGGCTTCCGGTTGTCGTGGCGATGGCCCTGCGACGGGAGGGGTATGAAGTTTATTGCTTGGGCGTGAAGGATCATGCGGACGCGGCGGCGCTGCGGGCGGTTTCTCATGACTACGGGGAAGTTGGCGCGGCAAAGCTCGGGGCGGCGATTCGGTATTTTCGCAAGAACCGCGTTGGACTCGCGACGATGGCGGGGAAGATTTTTAAGGTGCGCATGTATGAGCGGTTTGCGTTTTTTCGGCACTTGCCCGATTTGCGATTCCTCCGCACTTTTTGGCCGATGCTGATCCAGAAAAAGAACCGCCGCGATGATACATTGCTGCTGACGGTGATCGACGCGTTTGCGCAGGACCAGATTCGTTTTGCGCCCGCGACTGATTTTGCTCCGGAGCTACTAGTGAAGGCAGGACATCTCAGCGGCCCCCCCTTAACCGCGTCGCAGCAGAGGGATGTGGAGTTTGGCTGGCGCGCCGCCAAGGAGATGGGGCGGCTCGATATTGGGCAGAGCGTGTGCGTGAAGAATGAGACGGTGATCGCCGTCGAGGCGATCGAGGGGACGGACGAGTGCATCCGCCGCGCGGGCGAACTATGTAAAGGCGGCTTTGTGCTCGTGAAAGTCGCGAAGCCACAGCAGGATATGCGGTTTGATGTGCCGACGATTGGGATGGGGACGTTGGAGCGGCTGATCGCTTCGGGCGGCAAGGTTTTGGCGGTGGAGGCGGAGAAGACGATTTTTGTGGATGAGGCGGAGGTCTGTGCGGCGGCAGCGAAGAAGGGGATTTCGATTGTGGCGGTGCAGGGGTTTTGAAGGCAGGGGAGAGTGAAAGTTGGTGGCAATGGTGGCAACGTTGGCAAGCTCTCGTGGACGGTGGCAATTGGTGGCAATTGGTGGCAAGATTCGGGCGCAATTGCACGTGCAATTTGGCACTAGGAAAACGCGGGTTTCCGCAGAGTGGCCGAGTCTGGCAGCTTATGACGCTAGGCGGTCTTTCAATGTTATGAAAGAAGTGGCGCCATTTGGGATTGAAGGTTCGGCTTTTTAAGGCATTTTCTCGGTGGCTGGGGGTAGGTCGCCTCGAAGCTGCTACTGGAGTTGACTTGGTTTCGGACGGGGCGGTACATTTCGTTTACAGTTGTAATCGACTGCGGGAGGCAAAACGCCAAATAGGAGGGCGCCGTGCAGATTTCGGATGCGGAATGGCAGGTGATGAATGTGGTTTGGGAGCGGCAGCCGCTCACTGCGTCGGACCTCGTTGAGGGGTTGGCGGGGGAGGTGACTTGGACGCCGGCCACGATCAAGACCTTGATTCATCGGCTGGTGAAGAAGGGGGCGCTCGAGCATGAGGAAGATCGGAATCGCTACGTCTATCGAGCGAAGGTGAGTCGCAGCTCGTGTGTGCGGAAGGAGAGCCGCTCGTTTTTGGAGCGGGTGTTTGGCGGCAATGAGGCGGCGCTGCTGGAGCATTTTGTGAAGTCGAGCAAGCTCTCGGCGAAGGAGATCGAGGAACTGAAACGGATTCTCGACAAGCAGGAGGCACGCGATGAATAGTTCACTGACTTGGCTCGAAGGATTCTTTTCGCTGCTCGTGCAAACGGCCTTGAGCGCGGCGATTTTGCTGCTGGTGGTTGGTTGTATTCAGAAATTTGGGTCACGCTGGTTTTCGCCGCGAGTGCGGCATGGGCTGTGGCTGTTGGTGGCGATGCGACTTCTGATTTTTTGGTCTCCGCCGAGTTCGCTGAGTCTGATGGGAATGCTTGAACGGAATGCGTCCAAGATACTTACGTGGGAAAGGGCTTCACCGGCGGGTACGCAAAATGATCTGGTTGCCGTTGATGCTACGAAGAGTTTTGACCTCACCGACAGGATGACGCCGCTGGCTGTGGAATTTTTGCCGGTGAGTGAGGCAACGCCTCCGCCGCCCGCGCCGGTTTGGTGGAGCCAGCTTGGATATTGGTCGATCCTTGCGCTGATTTGGGCGATGGGAACAATACTTTTCAGCATTCGTTTAGTTCGCGACTTTTGGCGACTACGCTGCGCTGTGCGAAAGATGGCGCCGATGGAGGAGCCTCGGGTACTGTCGCTTCTGCGCAAAATTGAACTTGAGCTTGCCTTACGCAAGCAGGTGCGAATATTGGCAAGTGAACAGCTCGCGAGTCCGGCGGTGACGGGGGTTTTTGCGCCGGTGCTTTTGATGCCAAAGGTGCTCGTGGAGCGGCTAACCGAAGTGGAACTCGAACATGCGTTAATTCATGCCGAAACACA
>JBKJSI010000006.1:0-3513 GCA_046595915.1 Pirellulaceae bacterium | reverse complement strand
TCACCGGTGAGCCGCCGCCGCGCGACGTATTTCCAATACGCCGCATGAACCACATGCTCCCAAATATTCTTGCGATCTGGCGCAGGCCGCTTAGCCGCCATCTCCGGCGTCACACCGCGTAAGCCACCGCGAAGATTGGGACCGTGCCAGGATGGTTTTCCATAGCCACGATCAAGATTCTCGAGCACGATGTCGAACGGGTTGAGTGGCATAACCATTCATCCTAAACCAAAGCGCCAACGACGAGGTCACCAACTTCCTTCGTCCCATAACCCATCTTGCCGGCGTTCTGGCTCTTCATCTTCGTACCGGTGACGACTTGAATCGCCTTCATGATTCGTTCGCCCGAGGTCGGGAGGCCGGAGTGCTCCAGCAGCATTCCCATCGCACCGATCGCGGCGATCGGATTGATCACATTCTGCCCGGTGTACTTCGGCGCACTGCCGCCCATCGGCTCATACATGCTCACGCCGCCCGGATCGGGATTGATATTGCCGCCCGCGGCGACGCCGAGTCCGCCTTGGATCATGGCGCCGAGATCGGTGATGATGTCGCCAAACATATTGGTCGTCACGATCACATCATAATAGTCAGGATTCTTGATCATCCACATGCAGCAAGCGTCGACATGGTTATAGTCGGCCTGCACATCGGGATATTCCTTCGCCACATCCTGAAACGCCCGCCACCAAAGATCATGGCCAAACGTCAGCACATTTGTCTTCGCGACGAGCGTGAGCTTCTTCCCCTTGGGATTGTTTCGCTTACGGGTGTATTCAAACGCCCAGCGAATGCAGCGCTCGCAGCCTTTTCGCGTATAAACGGCAACCTGCGTCGCCACTTCATCCGCCGTGTACTTCTTCAGCCAGCCGCCGATGCCAGCGTACATATCTTCCGTGTTTTCACGGACGACAACGAAGTCGATATCTTCCGGTTTCCGCCCCGCCAGCGGCGTCTCCACGCCAGGATACAATTTCACTGGTCGCAAATTGATGTACTGGTCGAGCGTGAAGCGCAGTTGGAGCAAGAGCCCTTTCTCCAAAATGCCCGGCGCCACCTGCGGGTGTCCTACCGCGCCGAGAAATACCGCCTGGAATTTGCGAAGCTCATCAGCCCCGCCTTCGGGAAGTGTCTCGCCCGTCTTGAGATAGCGCTCACCGCCCCAATCGAACGCCTTCGTTTCAAACGTAAACTGATCCATCTTGGCAACGGCGGCCAAAACCTTGAGCGCTTCCGCGGTCACTTCAGGGCCGGTGCCATCACCAGGAATTACTGCTAACTTGAGATGCTTTGAATTAGCCAAGATTAAGCTCCGGGACGTCGTATCGGTGGGCGAGCGGATTTGAAAAGTTCGCGTCGCAGGAGCGACGGCGACTACGTAGCGCTGTTGCTCCGCAACTGCATGCTTTTGAAGGGCCTGAATCTACCCATTTTGAGCCAATTTCACTACGCCCCCTCGCGGCTTGTAATGGCGGCCTTCTGTAGCGAGGATTGTTCATCCATTCGTTTTTTCTCGCCAGGGCCACGCAACCATGCGCCGTTTCTCTCCTTTCGTTCGATTGTGTTGTTTCGCCATGACAAGTCTCACGCTCACTAGCCTTTCCCTAGACGCCTCCGCTCAAGAGAAGCCCCAGCCCCCTGTCGCCAAGCAAGTTCCGCATGCGTCCGATTGGCACGGCGAAAAGGTCAACGACCCCTACTTCTGGCTCCGCGAAAAAAGCAATCCCGACGTCATCAAATACCTCGAAGCTGAGAACGCCTACACCGAATCGCAGACGAAATTGATGCAGCCGATGGTCGATGCGATCTACAAGGAAATGCTCTCGCACATCAAACAAACCGATGTCGATGTGCCCGTCAAACTTCGCGGCTATTACTACTACGCCCGCCAAGAAGAAGGAAAGCAATACTCGATCCGCTGTCGTCGCAAAGCAGGCGCAGAGGGCAAATACGACGACAAAGCCGCCGAAGAAGTGCTCCTGGATGTCAACAAACTCGCCGAAGGCAAAGCCTTCATGTCGATTGGTGATTTCGCGATCAGCGACAATGACAAACGTTTGGCTTACACCGTCGACTCCACCGGCTTCCGGCAATATGAGCTCTTCGTCAAAGAACTCGAAAGCGGCGACGTCATGAGCGGCGTCGCGCAGCGTGTGACTTCCCTCGAATGGGCAGCGGACAACGAAACGCTTTTCTACGTCACCGAAGACACGATCACCAAACGTTCCAACATCGTCTGGCGGCACAATCTGAGCGACGAAGCCGAACCGGTCTACTTTGAAGAAGACCGCGTCTTCAACATTGGCCTCCAGCGCGGCAAAGATCGCAAGTACCTCTTCCTGTTTTGCGCAAGCACCGACACCTACGAGACTCGCTACCTACCGAGCGATGCGATCGACGGCGCATTCAAGATCATCCTCCTGCGCGAGAAGGGCCACAAATATTCCGTCGACCATCGCGATGGTTCACTCTTCATCCTGACGAATAAAGCAGCGAAGAATTTTCGCCTCGTCACCGCCCCGCTCACCGACCCAAGCGAGAAAAACTGGAAAGAAGTCATCGCCCATCGCCCCGACGTGCTCCTCGAAGGCACCGATGTCTTTCAAGATTTTTTGGTTGTCTCCGAAAAAGCGGAAGCGCTGACGAAATTGCGTGTGCAAGATCTCGCGACCAGCGAATGGCGTGAAGTGACGTTCCCCGAAGCCCTTTATGATGCCTCGATGGGCGGCACGCCGGAATTCACCTCCACCGAATTTCGCTTCGCCTATGACAGCATGGTCACGCCCCCCAGCGTCTTCGATTTCAACATGAAAACCGGCGAGCGGACCCTCAAAAAACAAAAAGAAGTGCCCGCCTACGACGCGAAACTTTATGTCACCGAACGCGCCTGGGCCAAATCCCGCGATGGCGTGAAGATCCCGCTTTCGATCGTCTACAAAAAAGGGACGCCCAAAGATGGCACAGCCCCACTCTTCCTCTATGGCTATGGTTCCTACGGCCTCGGCATGTCGCCGAATTTCGACCCCACGCGTTTGCCGCTGCTCGATCGCGGCATGATCTATGTCATCGCCCACATCCGCGGCGGCAATGAGCTCGGCGAACCCTGGCACGACGAAGGCATGCTTCAGAAAAAGATGAACACCTTCCATGACTTCATCGACAGCGCGGAGTTTCTCGTCGCCAACAAATGGACCAAGTCCGACCGCTTAGTCATCGAAGGCGCCAGCGCCGGCGGTCTCCTGATGGGCGCGGTAACCAACCTCCGCCCCGACCTCTTCAAAGCCGTCCACTGCGGCGTCCCCTTCGTCGATGTCGTCAACACGATGATGGACGCCAGTCTCCCGCTCACCGTCGGCGAATATCTTGAGTGGGGCAACCCCAACGAACGAGCCGCCTTCGACTACATGCGTTCCTATAGTCCCTACGACAACCTGGCAAAAAAATACTACCCCGCCATCCTCGTCACCACCGGCCTCAACGACAGCCAGGTGATGTACTGGGAGCCGACCAAAT
>JBKJSI010000844.1:0-3345 GCA_046595915.1 Pirellulaceae bacterium | reverse complement strand
CCCTCTGTGGCCAGATATGTAGTCCGTTTTGGCGTGATGCGGATGCTAAGCGTGATGACCACTCGCGGTACCGATCGTTATTCGCGAGGCGAAAAGGTCATCGCTCGAACCCATCGCGGCTTGGAAGAAGGCGAAGTCCTTTGCGAGGCTAATGAGGAGACTGCGCGACGCCTTCCGGACGCGGGCAGCGGCCAGATCATGCGCCGCATGACTGGAGAGGACTACAACGACGCACTGCATCTCAAGTCAAAACTGTCCGACGAATTTGAGGCTTCTAAACGCCATGTACGTGCGCTCGAAATGCCAATGGAGCTAGTCGACCTGGAGCGAATCTTTGGCGGCGAGCGCATCATTATCTACTACCTGGCGGACGACCGCGTCGATTTTCGCGATCTAGTGAAGAATCTTTCGGATGAATTTCAGACTCGCATTGAGATGCGGCAAATCGGCATTCGCGATGAGGCCAAGCTGCTCGCAGACTACGGCGACTGCGGCAAGCCCGTCTGTTGCAACACTCACCTAGTGCAAATGCCGCCGGTTTCGATGCGGATGGCCAAGTTGCAGAAAGCAACGCTCGACCCTACGAAGATCTCGGGACGTTGTGGCCGGCTGAAATGCTGCTTGCGGTATGAATTCGATACGTATGAGGAATTGTACAAGGATTTGCCGACGCCTGGATCGGAGCTCATCACCACACAGGGCAAGGCTCGGGTGCTCAATCAAGAGATTCTCACCCAGCAGCTGCTTGTCATCACGGAAGATCATCGCCGTTTGATGATTCGTCTCGAAGACGTCGTCTCCGTCGTGTCGCTAGGTCGTCGCGATCTTTGAAATTCAACGCGGACTCGTTTGACTATGCCAGAAATACCCCGCCGCATCCTGGATCTGCTCAAAGAGGATCCCCGCTATCCGCTCGACGCCTATGCGTTCGTGCAGGATGGGCTTTGTTACGCGCAAGAGGTCATGCGACTAGGCGAGAAAAAGCTGACGGAATCGAAGGAGCGTTACGACAAGGAACAGGGCGAAAAAGAGCAGGGCGAAAAAGAGCACGGCGAGGGCGAGCGCGTCGACGCGCACCTCACCGGGCAAGAGCTTTGCATCGCGATTCAGAAATTGGCGATTGAGCAATATGGCCGCATGGCGCGGCTTGTTCTCGACCGGATGGGAATTCGGGCCACGAGCGACATCGGCGAGATCGTTTACAACATGATTCGCATTGGCGAAATGCGGAAATCGAAGAGTGATCGCCGGGAAGACTTCGACGATGTTTACGATTTTGAACAAGTCTTTGATCGCGAATTCAAATTTGAGGCGACAAAAGCCTAAGCCAATGCCAAAACCCAAATCAAAAAGCGATTCGCAGTCGGAGCCTCCACCGACAACTCAAGTAACGCTGAAAGGTTCTCCAGTGCTGCTTCGAGTCGCCTGGGCGGTCCTTTTTATTTGGATCATTTTACTGTCGGCATTGGCGCTTCATGTCGTTGGCGTGTGGTAATTGGCGAATTGCGATGGGGACTTGAGCAGAGAGACGGAACGATTGGATGGCAATGAAGGAACGACGAATTTCGACTGGCATTGCAACCCAATTCCTATTCGCCTTCGCGATTGCGGCTGCAGGCTGCGGAAGTAAGAGTGACAAGCCAATACTCCGTGAAGCTTTCGAATTCACGCACGCATGGAAATTGAAAGACGATCTTCAGGGCTGCGCCTTGAGCGCCGAACTCACTCCCCAGCCGCTCGTGGCGGATAGACCAGCCATGCTGAAGGTCCGTGTTCGAAGCGGCGATGCAGCTAACCCGTTCAAGGGCCGTATTTGGTATCGCTTCGCTTTTCGCCGTGGCGAACGTTTTTCGAATGAAGCCTCCGCTACCTCGGCGCCGACCGCGCGGCCAGAAGAAGGTGTTCCACCTCGCTATGACGACTGGTTTGAGTGGGCTGAAATCATTGAACCGCGTACAGAGGTTGGTGAGACGGTCTTTTCGACGCCCGTGATGCTCTCGAAGGGCAAAGCTTACGTTCAGTTTCGAATCGCTGCCGCCCACGACTCGCAGCCACAAGAACTTTTAGATTGGTTCGTCTATGTCGAAAATGCCAAGTGAGCACTCTGAACGCCATTTCTCCGCAATCCAAACGATCCTGCTCTTTGTGACGGTAGCGGGGATCGTGTTTGTGATCGTTCGCTTTGCGCTAACGAGTGCCCCCAGACTTGCAGGCGCGGAGAATCCAGCTGTTGGAAACGCGGCGCCGAATGTCACTTTTGCCAAGCTAACGGGTGACCAGGCAGTAAAACTCTCTGAGCAACAAGGGAAAGTCGTCCTGATCAATTTCTGGGGAACCTGGTGTCCACCCTGTCGGGCGGAGTTTCCAAAGCTCGTTGAAGTCACCAGGCCCTATCTCGCTCGTGACGATTTTCGCCTTATCAGCGTTTGTGTTCCCGGCGGCGGTGAATCGGAAAAAGAATTAGCAGCCGACGCGAAGGAATTTTTGATGCAACAACGCGCCGAGTTTCCCGCAATGCATGATCCCAACTCGGCCGCATTCGATTCGCTAATGAACTCGGTAGGCGTGCAACGCGGCGGAATTCCCTTTACCGTGATCATCGATCAACAGGGGAAGTTCGCGGGCGTCTGGATGGGTTACGACTCGGGGGACGAAGACGAAGTGGCTCAGGTGTTGAATCTGGCCTTCCAAACCAAAGCCACGAAGTAGATCAAACGATTGGAGGGAGTCTTGCTTTCATCTCCGAAATTACCTCGCGTGGCGACATCGTTAAGTGTGTCACCGCCCCTTGTACCGCGATTCGTCTAAATCCCGCTTCGATCACGCGATCGAGATTTTCGAGGCCGATCCCGCCAATCGCAAAACTGGGGAGTGAAGTTTCCAGAGCCGCTTCGCGAAGAAACTCAACCCCTGGAAACTGCTCAAAGGACTTCGTTCCTGAGGCAAACACTGGACCGCAGCCCAGGTAGTTGGCTCCATCGAGCACCGCTTTGCGCACTTGCTCAATCGAATGCGTCGAAACGCCGATCAAGGCTTTTTCACCCAAAATCTGCCGTGCTTCGCGAACACCTAATTCATCCTGCCCGACATGGACGCCGTCGGCATCGGCCAGGCTCGCGAGATCCGGCCGATCATTCACAATGAATAGGCAATTGGAATTGCGCGTGATCGCTCGCAATCGCTTCGCGCGGTCCAGCAATGCTGCGTCTGTCAATTTCTTGTCGCGCAGCTGAATTACATCCGCCCCTGAAACGATTAGCTTTGCTTCCCGTTCAAAAGCCTCCACGTCGCTCTTGCCATCGATTAACACATAAACCCGAGCAGCAGCTAGCGGAGAGTTGAGAT
>JBKJSI010000730.1:0-19437 GCA_046595915.1 Pirellulaceae bacterium | reverse complement strand
GGTGACGCCGCTCGGCGCCGTCAATCGAATCTGAAATGACCCCGTTACCGCAGAGTCAATTGCGTAAGCGCCTTGCGACAGATAAGTCAGACTCGCAAGGCGCTTACGCAATTGACTCTGCGGTAACGGGGTCATTTCAGATTCGATTGACGGCGCCGAGCGGCGTCACCGCAACGGCTCCGACTAACGGCATCCGTTCGATCTCGCCGGTCGCGGGGCAGCCCTTGCCGAACCTCGATTTTGGCGTCAATTTCGCCACGACCTGGCAGAACATTCTCAATGCCTTCGACGTCGACAATGATGGGTCGGTTCGCATTCTCGACGCGCTGTCGATCTTGCAAGACATGACCGCCAATGGCGCTCGATTGTTGACGACTCTCGGGGCCAATGCGCCGCTTCCCGCGAATTTTTTTGATGTCACCGGTGATGGCAGACTGACGGCTCGCGACATTCTCTTAGTCATTGAGGAGATTACTCGACTCACCTCGGCGCCAACCGCGGAACCGGGTTCCAAGAATGCACCCGCGGCCAACGGCTTCGTCGAGGCGGAGTCCTTCACTTTTGCCCAAGATCGAACAATACCCAGCATCGCCAATGGCGAAAATGGCTTAGTCCCGTATCGAAGCACCCCGGCCCCCGCGCCAGCCGAAGCCGTTGACGCTTGGGCCAGCTGGTACGGCCAGACGCCTCCCGCTTGGGATGCGTCAACGAGCCAAAATGGCGGTTTAGGAAAGCCTCGTCGGCGACTCTAAACCGCAAATTCATTGTGGAACTTTTGCCAGCGGATTATCGTCAAATATGTCGCCTCGAAGTGGAGAAAGTGCGCCAAGGCAATTAATGGCGTGTAATACCCCATTAGAGTTCGCGTCGGCCAGAATGATTGAGGAGTAGGGAATGTTTGGACACTTCAGGGCAATGAATACGCGATTCGAGCGCCAACGTGGCGGCAAAAACGGTCGAGGCGCACGGCGGCTAGCGCTAGAATCCCTTGAAAATCGCCAGTTGCTCGCCGAGTTGGCTCAATTGCGTCTGCAAGCGACTGATTTGTCAGGACAGCCCGTCACGACGCTACTGCAAGGACAGGAATATTATCTAACAGCGCTGGTCAAGGATCTTCGTGCGAATCCCGATGGCGTATTTGCGGCCTACTTCGATTTGACGGTCAATGACAACAGCTTGATCTCGGTAATCGATCAAACGGGAGGGCTGGGCGGCGTACTCTTTAGCCCATTTTACCTGGAAGGGCGAGCAGCAACGAACTCGATTGAAACGGCTTCGAAGGAGATTGGCGAAGTCGGGGCCTTCACGCAAGAAAAGTATTTTGGAGTGGAGAAGTCGCTTTTTCAGATGCGCTTTAGGGCTGATTCCCAAGGCTCACTGCAATTCGGCAGCAATCCCGCTGAAGATTTTGGCAAGTACTTCTCGCTTCGATCCCTCGGCACGTTGTCTGATACCGAAGTTTCATTTGGAACCTTGTCGCTCAATATCGTCAATACGATCGCGCTAGTTAATGACACGGCGACGGTCGCTGAAGATGCATCCGCGACTTCCTTGAGCGTCCTCAATAATGATCCCGGCGGCTCGGCTTCCTGGACGATCCAAACGGTTTCCAATATCAGCTCGGGCGGAACTGTTCAGATTACCAATAATGGCAAGTCCATTTCTTACAAACCGGCCGCCGATTTCTTTGGAACCGAGACCTTTAAATATCAGGCTATCGACGGCAGCGGCATTCCGGGTGAGGCAACTGTCACCGTGACGGTGAACTCGGTCAATGACGCGCCGCGCAATCAGTTTCCGCCGGCCAATAAGCGTGTAACTAATGAAGACACCGCTCTGACCTTTTCACAGGCGAATGGCAATCCGATCGGCATTTGGGATGACCAAGTCGCGCCCGCGACGGACCGCGTCAATCTTTTCGCATTAGATGGCGGAACGATTTTTCTTCCCAATCTTTCGAGCTTGATTTCGCAAGGAAAGATCGCTCTCGAAGGGGGCGCCAATAACACGGCTGCGATGCAAATTCGCGGACTCACTTCGGATGTGAATTCCGCCCTGGCGGATTTGCAGTTCACGCCGAAGAGCAACTTCTTCACCATTTCGCCTTCTCAGGTTGCCCGGATTCGCATTTGGACGCGCGAAGTCGGCGGCGCCGCGCCACTTTTGGAAGCAGACAACACATTTGAAGTCACGGTGAACTCCGTGAATGATGCGCCCGTGAACGTCGTGCCGGGCGCACAGTCTGCGGACAGCGCGACCCGCATCATCACTTTTGACAGCACCAAACGGATTTCGACCAGCGATGTTGATGTCGGAACGAATGTGCTCCGCGTAGCCCTCTCCGTTAATAGCGGGGTGCTCGCACTCGGCGCGACCACCGGACTCACCTTCCGCGGCGGCGCGAACAATTCCAGCACGATGACGTTCGATGGTACGGCGACCAATGTTAACAACGCCTTGCTTAATCTTAAGTACACCGGCAATGCTGGCACAACTTCCGACCTGCTAACGATCAACACTAGCGATCTCGGCGCCAGCGGCGCAGGTGGAGTTCTAACGGATCAAGACACTATCGCCATCACGATCGCCACACAGAACCAAGCGCCGGTCAACACCGTTCCGGGCGCACAAACCTATACAACATCGAACCGCACGGTCACTTTTGATTCGACGAAGCGTATTTCGACGAACGATCCTGATGCGGGTGCGAATCAAATTCGCATGACGCTATTTGTAAATGCAGGCGTCATTCAGTTGGGTTCGACCGCCGGTCTTACCTTCCGCGGCGGCGCCGATAATACCAGGTATCTGCTTTTCGACGGAACTCAAACCGATATCAACAATGCTCTTCTCAACGTCAAGTACATCGCGAATTCCACCACGAATTCTGATGTGTTGACCGTTGACACCAATGACTTAGGCAACACCGGGGCGGGTGGCTCCAAGATCGATCGCGACACGATCAACCTCTCGTTAACTGGCGGGGTTAACCAGGGCCCGGTGAACACGGTTCCGGGCGCTCAGACTTACAATTCAACAAATCGCACCGTGACGTTCGATTCAACGAAGCGCATTTCGACGAACGATCCCGATGCCGGCTCGGCAAATCTGCGAGTGACGCTCTTCGTCAATTCGGGAATATTAACGCTGGGCTCCACCACCGGGCTCACTTTCTTAAATGGCACAGCGAATAATGCTCGCTACATGCTATTTGATGGCACACAAGCGAATATCAATAACGCACTGCTCAATCTTAAGTATGTTGCCAACTCGGGCGTCTCCTCCGACGTGCTAACGCTCGACGTGAATGATCTGGGTAACACGGGGACCGGTGGATCAAAGATCGATCGCGACACGATTGCTCTCTCGCTAACCGGCGGCGCCAATCAAGCGCCAGTGAATACCGTGCCCGGAGCTCAGAATTTCACTTCTTCCAATCGCGTCGTGACTTTTGATTCGACCAAACGCATCTCGACGAATGACCCCGATGTCGGCTCAGCCAACCTCCGAATGACGCTCTTCGTCAACAACGGCATTATTACGCTGGGGTCGATCACAGGACTGAGCTTCTTGAGCGGTGCGAATAACACCAAATACTTGCTCTTTGATGGCACTCAGGCGGCGGTGAATAACGCGCTGCTCAATCTCAAGTACACCGCGAACACGGGTACGACCTCTGATGTGTTCACGATCGATACCTATGATCTTGGCAACACGGGAACCGGCGGCGCCAAGTCTGATCGTGATACGATTTCCCTGACTCGCATCGGAACCACTTCTTTCGGGCGGGGCGGGGGCAGTGGCAGTGGCGAAGCTGGGAGCAAGAATACGACTGCCTCTATCACCATCCCCAATTCGACTCCCCCGGTCGATCAAGTTTTTGCCCAAGCCGCTGTTTCGCAAACCGCCTTGCCATCGAGCCAAGGCTCTAGCGCACAGAATTTGGCTGACTCGCTAGCGTCAGCCAATTTGGGCCGCGCGAAGACGGCCGCCTCCACCGACGCAATCTTTGGCGAAATCGCCTAAGGACGGAATGGCGGTTAGCGCGATCAAACCGCCTGGCGCGATCGTAGAACTTGAATCGCCTTAGCCACTTGCCATCTTTCTGGCGAGGGCATAGCTGGATGGGGTATGATCGGAAATGGGATCAATGTCCCGCTTTGCCGTTCCTATCCATTACCCGAAGCTAACATGACCACCGTAATCGAAAATCCTCCTGTGGAAACGCCGGCTCCAAGTGAGCCGATTCCGCCGATGCGCCGGCTCAGTTTCGGATGGGATTTGCAAGGCTGGCAGCTTTCGAAGTGGTGGGAGGTTGTCCGCCAAGTTGGCGAATTTGAGCCGGCACTTCGCAAAGAAGGTGATCGCGATCTGCGAAAGCGAAGTTTGGCTTTGCGATTTCGCGCCAAAGCGGGCGAACCTCTGAAGACGATACTCGCGGAGGCTTATGCGCTCGTTCGCGAAGCTGGCCGGCGACGCCTTGGCATGCGCCATTTCGACACTCAAATCCTGGGCGGGATCGCGCTTTTTCATGGCTCGATCGCCGAAATGGAAACCGGGGAAGGCAAAACTCTCACGGCATCGTTGCCTCTCTATCTTCATGCTCTTCGCGGCCGGGGCTCGCATCTAGCGACGGTGAACGACTACCTTGCCGAGCGCGACGCCGATACCCTGCGTCCCCTTTTCGAACTGTTGGGAATGTCAGTTGGCGTCATTTTGACCAATGCTGACTCTGAGGCCCGCCGACGTGGTTACTCAGCCGATATCACCTATGGCACCGCCAAAGAATTCGGCTTTGATTTCATGCGCGACCGCTTACTACTTCGGCGTGTCGGCATTGAACATGGCGATTATTTGGGTGGCTCTTCGACCGGCGCCATGGACGCCGGAGATGAACACCCTGTGCAAAGGGCGCCGCACTTCGTTCTCGTCGACGAAGCCGACAGCATTCTAATTGACGACGCCCGTACGCCGATGATCATTGGTTCTCTTGAAGATGAGAGCCGCAAAAGACTGCTTGCCTCATTCAGCTGGGCAGCCGAGCAAGCGGCCTCTTTTGAAGAGGAGAAACACTACACCGTCGAGGCCGACACGAAGAAATATGAATTGACCGCAGCTGGTAGACTGAAGATGCGAACTTTGCCACGTCCCGGCGCGGTTCGTGAGATGGGCTGGATCGAACTGTACAATTTTATCGAACGCGCCATCAAAGTTCACCATGAGTTTTTCTTAGACCAACAATACGTTGTTCGCGAAGACGAAATCGTGATCGTGGATGAATCCACAGGACGCCTTGCCGAAGGGCGCAAATGGCGCGATGGCATCCATCAGGCGGTTGAAGCGAAACAAGGCGTCAAGGTTACGCTGCCTACTGGCCAAGCGGCGCGGATCACGGTGCAAGACATGTTCCTGCGTTATCCCCACCTCGCGGGCATGACCGGAACCGCTTTCACTTCTCGCACCGAGATGAAGAAGATTTATCATCTCCGCGTTTTTCCGATTCCCACCAACCGCCCTTGCATTCGTCGACAGCTCGATCCGCGCGTTTACGGCTCTTCAGACAAAAAGTGGGACGCGATTGTCGAAGAGATTCGCGAGATGCACTCGATCGGAAGGCCCGTTTTAATCGGAACGCGGACGATCGAAAAATCGGAACTGCTTTCGTCAAAACTCACTGCGGCGGGTATTCCACACGAAGTCCTCAATGCCAACGAAGTCGTCCGTGAAGCTGAAATCGTCAAAGGCGCCGGCGAACCTGGCAAAGTTATGGTCGCCACGAACATGGCGGGCCGCGGAACCGACATCAAACTCGGTCCCGGTGTGGCCCAAATTGGCGGCCTCCATGTGATTTGCACGGAAGTTCACGATTCGGCCCGGATTGACCGGCAGTTGGTGGGACGCTGCGCCCGCCAGGGGGATCCTGGCACTGCGCGGCAGTATATGGCGCTGGACGATGACATCATCAAAAATGGGTTTGGGCCCAAATATGCCGCGAAAATGAAGACCTGGGGCCAACGGAATGAAGGCCTTTTGCGAGGGTCGCTCGGATTATTCCGCCGAGCGCAAGCCAAGGTGGAAAGGAAACACTTCCGGGACCGTGCTGTCCTTTTGCATCAGGAAAAGCTGCGCAAGCAAATGCAGCGCGAAATGGGGCAAGACCCTTATCTCGATACGCCGGATTAGTCCGGCGGCAAATGCCCCCAATCCGACCCTACGACCGACATTGTCGGATCTTTCGAACTTACTGACAAACTGCCAATTTCTCCTGGCGCGGGATTTGCTTGCGTATCTCAGCCCCAAAAGCGTTGAGAAGTGGTTCGAAAACGCCTAAGTTGAAGGTGCGCCTGGGAGTAGGCGCGAGGTAGGCTTTCAAGAATCCGCCCGAATTATCCCGAGGCTAATCTCCTTGGGCGAGTTTCGGGACTTTGTACCTGGTCTGTCTGGGTTTCTGTTCAGGATGAGTTTTCTGTTCGGACTGAGTCTTTTGTTTTGAATATGTGTGAGGAGCGAGCCACAGGCCGACGCGCATGAGCATTAACACTTCGAACGATGACGAACAGGATATCGAGCGTACCAAACAGCAGATTCGCGCGCTGGTGGCGGAGATTGCGCAATTATCCAAGAGTGAAATGACGGCGGAGGAGTTTTATCCGGCTTTCTTGCAACGGATTGTTTCGGCGTTGGTCGCTGTTGGCGGCGCCGTGTGGACGATGGGCGAAGGGAAGAAATTACAACTCGCTTACCAGATCAATATTTCCGAAACACTTCAGAATTCGGACAGCGAAGAAGCGCAGCAGCATCTGCGCCTCTTGACCAGCGCGATGTCGAAGTCGGAAGGAATGCTGGCGCCGCCGCTCTCAGCGCATGGCGACGCGGGCATGGGCGCCAACCCAACGCGGTATTTACTGGTTCTCGGTCCCTTGGTCGCCGATGGCCAGATGGAAGGGATCGTTGAAGTATTCCAGCGGCCCGATTCGCAAGCGGCGGCTCAGCGTGGCTATCTGCGATTTTTGATGCAGATGTGCGAACTGGCGGGCGACTGGCTCAAATCGAAAAAGCTCAAACAATTCAGCGATCGGCAATCGCTGTGGGTGCAGGCGGATCAATTTTCGCGAATGGTGCATGAGAGCCTCAACCTGCGGGAAACCGCCTACTCTCTTGCCAATGAAGGCCGCCGCCTGATTGGATGCGATCGCGTTAGCGTCGCGATTTCTAAAGGTCGCAAATGCAAGGTCGAATCGGTCAGCAATCAAGATGCATTCGATAGTCGCAGTAACTTGATTTCACTGTTGGGTGAGCTGGCCACGAAAGTCGCAAAGACCGGCGAGCCTCTGTGGTATGACGGCCAGACGGAAGACTTGCCGCCCCAGATAGAAGAGGTGCTCCACAAGTATGTGGATGAGTCCCACGCCAAGAACATTATCGTTCTGCCGATCAAGAAGCAAAAGAACGATCAAACGCGACGCGAGGAAGAACAAACCGAACGCCATTCGGCCGAGGAATCGATCGGTGCGATCATCATCGAACAAATCGAGAGCGATCTACCGCGCTCGTTGATGCAGCCGCGGATTGAGCTCGTACATGAGCATGGTGCTCGCGCGATCGCCAATGCCATTTCACATGAGCGCATCTTTCTGTTGCCGCTATGGCGCACCATTGGTGAAATGGCCTGGGTGCTCA
The DNA here is from genome assembly GCA_046595915.1 of Pirellulaceae bacterium. Lineage (GTDB taxonomy): Bacteria > Planctomycetota > Planctomycetia > Pirellulales > Pirellulaceae > JBKJSI01. Next base: position 11,757 of record JBKJSI010000730.1, on the reverse strand, counting down.
AGGCCCGCACTCTGCCAAAGACCCTTGCGATCGTTGGCGTGACCCTCGCCGCGATTGTCGCACTGATAGTGATTCCCGCGCCCTTTGATATGGAAGCGCCTGGGACGCTGCAGCCGGAAAACAAACGCAACATCTTCGTTGACGAGCCAGGCGTCGTGAAAGAGATTCTGATCGACCATGGTTCGAAAGTGAAGCAGGGCGATCCACTGTTGCGACTGGAGAGCGTACAGCTTGACCAGGAAATCGCGGATAACTTGCGCGAAATGCAGGTCGCCATGAAGACCAAGCAAACGATTATCGAAGGCATGAGCCGCGGATCAGAACGAAATCCCAGCGAGCGCGCCGCGCAGGAGCGAGAACTCGAACAAGCGGATGCGAAGTACATTGGCCTCGTGGAACAGAATCAACTCCTTCAGCAGCGCAAGGCCAATCTCGAAATCCTGGCGCCGATCGATGGAGTGATCCAAACTTGGGATGTGAAAAACTTGCTCAGTGAGCGGCCTGTGGAAAAGGGGCGCACCGTTCTGGAAGTCGCCAATGATCAAGGCGGCTGGCTGCTCGAACTGAAGATGAGTGAATCGCGAGCGGGACATATGCTCGCCGAGGCGATCGACCCCGCGACCGGCGAATACAAAAAGGATCTGCCGGTTCGCTTTGTTCTGGCCGCCGATCCCAACTCAGTACTCGAGGGAACACTACTCGACGTCTCCCGGCGGGCGGATGTGGATGAGGAGCATGGACAGAACGTCAAAGTGCGGGTTCGAATCAAGAATCCAGAGAAGCTGCACAATCCTCGACCAGGAACCACACTCATCGCCGATGTGCGATGCGGATGGAAGCCGGTTGGATATGTTTGGTTCCATGAAGCGTTTGAGTGGGTCTACAAGTACGTTTTGTTTTAGGCCCCCTCTTGTTTCAACTTCCCATCGCGACGAAAGCCGCGAGCCTTTTTCTTGCTGACGAGTGGGTTTGAAGGAGCTATCGATGAGTTCAAAGCTGGCAACTTGGGCATTACTAAGCTTCTGCGCGATGCAAACAGCGCCGCAGCAGCAAGAGAAGAATGAGCCGGTAAGAAATGAACTGAACAAAGTTGAGGCGGAACAAGAGAAGCCAGAACCGACCAAACCAGCGGTCAAGCCCGCCGCGAATCCTGGTGCGGCGGCGCCTGAGGCGCGTCCCACTTACATGCTGTATGAGTTTCGGCTCATTCCGATTCAGGAATCGATGCTCTCGGCAACCAAGCCTGGCATGATCATCGAGTTGCCGGTTACGGATGGCGCATCGGTCGAGAAGGGCGATGTGCTCGGGCAAATTGATGACCGGGAATCACAAGCGAATATCAAGCATGCGAAATCGGAACTCACGGTTGCGAAAAAGCAGGCTGAAAGCGACGCTCCCATTCAAGCCGCGGTCGCCACAAAACGGGTGGCGGAGGCTGAGCACAAGAAGTCTGTCATTATCAATGAAACGAAGTCAGGCGCGATCAATCAAATTGAGCTCGAAAGACTGCGCTTGACGATGGAAAAGGCGGACCACCAAATCACGGTTGCGCAGCAAGAATTTGATGTTGCACAACTCAATATTGATGTTAAAGCCGCCCAAGTCGAAGTCACTGAACTCGATGCGGAACTTCGAAAGATTCGGGCCCCGTATTCCGGCGAAGTCGTTGAGATGAAGCGGCACGTCGGAGAATGGGTCCAAGCCGGTGATCCAGTGCTTCACCTTGTGCAGATGGATCGCCTTCGCGTGCAGGGCTTGCTTGATCTGGCTGGCACTAAGATTGAAAGTAAATTTAAGTCGTCGAAGGATGGTCAGTGGAGTTCTGATTCTTCAATCAGCCCTTATGGAACTCCTCAAGCTCCTATCGATCCAACGGAACTAATTGGCCGTGACTGCGAAGTGCTCGTGCAACTGCCCAAGGGACGAACAGAGTCTTTTAAGTCGAAAGTCGCATTTATCAGCCCTGTGCAAAATGTCGGCGGAAAAATTCGAGTTTGGATGGAGATCGAGAACAAAAAGGTGAACGGTCGCTGGCTCGCTCAGCCGGGACAAATGGCGACCGTAAAGGTTCTGCTGGATCCTCCTCCCAAGCCAAAAGTGGATCCCAAGGCTCCCGCCGCCAAGCCGGAGCAAAAGCCCGTTGGCGGTTCTCCCGGGTTCTCCGTGCCCAACAAAGACGCCAAGTAACGATTTGTCCGCAAAATAGTTCGCTCATTCAGGAAATCGCCCCATGACAACGCTTGCCGACAGCTTGGTGGACGCCGCCTCACGGCCCATCTCGCTGCGCATGCGTCCCGACTTGGAAACGCGCAAACATCGCTACCAAGGCCGAGTGTATTGGGTCGTCAAAGAACCGATCGGGCTTACTTATTTCCGGTTCCATGAAGAGGAGTTCTCGATCCTCGGCGCGCTAGACGGCGCGACGAGCATGCAGCGCATCAAGGAACAATTCGAAGAGAACTTCGCGCCGCAAAAGATCACTTTTCCCGATCTACAGCAATTCATCGGCATGCTGCATCGCAGCGGACTGGTGATTTCCGAAGCCCGCGGGCAGGGCCGCCAGCTCAAGCGTCGTCGCGATCAGAAATGGTGGAAGGAAGTCGGCGGTAAGCTCGCCAATCTCCTTTCCGTCCGCTTTCGCGGCGTTGATCCTGAGCGATTGTTCAACCTCCTGTACCCTTACATTCGTTGGTTTTTCAGCACGCCTGCGTTCATTCTCGCAGGCATGTTAGTCCTCAGTGCCCTCACGCTCGTGGCCGTTCGCTACGACGTGATGATGCGCGACATGCCCGATTTTCAGAGCTTTTTCGGCCCGCATAATTGGCTCTACCTCGCTATCGCGATGGCCGTCGTCAAAGTGCTGCACGAGTTCGGCCACGGCCTCTCTTGTAAGCACTATGGCGGCGAATGCCACGAACTCGGCGCAATGCTTCTGGTCTTCACGCCTGCGCTGTATTGCAACGTTTCCGATTCTTGGATGCTTCCCAACAAGTACCACCGCGCCTTCATCGGCGCGGCGGGAATGTATGTCGAAGTGATCATCGCTTCGATTTGCACCTGGATCTGGTACTGGACGCGCGGCTCCGACTCGACACTCAATAACCTCTGCCTCAGCACGATGTTCGTCTGCTCCGTCAGCACGTTGATGTTCAACGGCAATCCATTGCTGCGCTTCGACGGCTACTACATTTTGATGGACTTACTGGAGATTCCCAATCTCCATCAAAAAGCCTCCGAAGTGCTGCGCCGCTGGATCATTCAAAACTGCCTCGGCATCGAGCAGCAAGACAATCCTTTTTTGCCACAGCGCAATCGCTTCCTATTTGCCCTCTTCATCGTCGCCTCCAATATCTATCGCTGGATCGTCACCTTTTCGATCCTCATGTTCCTCAACTCGGTTCTCAAACCGTACGGTCTCCAGGTCATCGGCTTCGTCCTGGGGCTCGTGGGTGTGTTCGGGCTCCTCGTCATGCCCGTCATCCAAATGTTCAAGTTCCTATACACGCCGGGGAGGATGAATCAAGTGAAGCGAAAGAATGTGCTGATCACCAGCGCAGTGGTGACTGCAGCAGTCTCGGTGTTCTGTTTCGCGCCGCTGCCCCACTTCATCTACTGCGCGTTCGATGTGATCCCCAGCGAGAACGACGCCGTCTTCGTGCAAGCCGCTGGCCAAATCGAAACCGTCGACGTGAAGCCCGGCGACGTCGTCACCGCGGGCCAGCGTGTCGCCAAGCTCCGCAACGAAGAGCTCGACCTACAACTCGTCAAACTCAAATCGATGCGCCGCGAAACGCTGTCTGATCTGCAAACGTTGCGCTCGCTTTCGATCCAGGATGCAACGCTACTCGCTCAAATTCCGCCGATCGAAGATTCCCTTCGCATGCTCGATAAGCAAGTGCAGGTCAAGGAAGAAGAGGCCGAAAAACTCGTCCTCAAAGCCCATCGCAATGGCGAAGTCGCACCGCCGCCAGACCGAAAAGCCGGCCCCGCGCCAAAGGACCAATTGCCCGAATGGTCCGGCAGCCCATTTGAATCACGCAATCTGGGCGCTTTGCTGAATCCAGGCGAACTTTTCTGCCATGTTGTGGACCGGGCGAACTACCGTGCGGTGCTGATGGTCGATCAAAGCGAGATCGAATTCATCGCCCCAACCAACGATGTTACGTTGAAGTTTGACTTACATCCTCATGACTGGTCTTATGGGACAATCACCACAATCAGCAAGTCGAAGTTGCAGGCGCTCCCCCAAAGCCTCACCAGCACCGCCGGAGGAACGATTGCCGCCAAACCCGACCAAAGCGGCATGCAAGTTCCACTTAGCACAACCTATCAAGCAGACGTATTGATCACGAAACCACCCCGCGATCTCCGATCGGGTATGCGAGGCCGCGCGAGGGTCTTCGTCGGATATCGCTCCGCCGGAACCCGGCTCTGGCGCTATTTGGTGCAAACGTTCCACTTCAAAATCTAAAATCACCATCCAATACCGTTAGCCCGCTGCGCATGCTCGGGTGAAATAACCGTCCAACTTTCCTAAGTCCTTTCAACCCATCCTGGAGATTTTTGCATGACCGAAGAACGCGAAGAGGGAGAAGCCAAGCCCGCCGAGGAACCTCGCCGGCCAGCTCAGCAGCAGCAAGGCGTCGCCGTTGAAGTCGATGATTCCAAAGCCCTCAGCCTTTATGCCAACTTCTGCCGCGTCACCGGCACGCCGGAAGAGCTCATCGTGGATTTCGGCCTCAATCCACAGCCGATGGGCACTCCGAAAAATCCCATCGCCGTGAATCAACGGATCATTCTCAACTTCTTCACCGCGAAACGCCTGCTCGGCGCGCTGCAACTCTCCGTTGCCCGCCATGAGCAAGTCTTCGGCGTCCTTGAGACCGACATTCAAAAGCGCGTCAAAATGCCCGCCAACCAGGGTCAGCGCTAAGGGCGTGGTCGCCAACGTCTTTTCCTAACCCGAAGCGTAAGCGAGGAATCGGAACCTAACGGCGACAAACCAGTCCAAAAGAAAAGGCCGCAGCGAAAAACGCTGCGGCCTTTTTTCGTTCTCAGAGGCGTCGGTGGGAGTCGAACCCACGCGTGGTGGATTTGCAATCCACTGCCTTAGCCACTTGGCTACGACGCCTTGAAGACTGAACGCTTTTTTAGTGCGCTCAAGATTCCTGCTAACACCTAATGACACGCTAGCACCGCTAACGGGTTCGCATGTCTATCTGGCGAAGTTAGGGAATCTTTCCCGGATGGTCAAGAGGTGCCGCTCCAAGTCGGCCCCCCATGTGATCCACATGGACGACTCGTAGCGATCTCAGAGAGTGTATCGGCCCGTCAGCCTCGAAACTCAATCGCCGCCACATCCCGCAGATGCGGAAATCGCGTAAGCAGCGACAGGTCAATGGATTGTCGCCCAAGTTTTCTCGATGAACTCTGCTGCCAGACATCTTTTTTGGCGCCAGCACCGAGAAAGCGATGATTGTTTTCTCGTCAGGACGCCAAGCCCGCGGCCCGGGACAGGAGGCCGACAGGATGGATCCCATGTTCGTGCTCGATCGCCTTGCCTCGCTTTTTCCAGGCAAACGGCTTCTCGCGCTTTCCAACCTCGCCGCCGAACGCGCGCACGACGCCATTTGGCTCCGCGTGATCCGCAACGCCATCACCATGAATGAACACGAGGCGCAAGGCTATATCCGCGCCCGTGCTTCAGCGGTGATTCAACGCGAATCGGCCCGCATCCTCTACGACGAACCCGCACTAAGCGGCTCGCGCGACAACCTGATCAGCAAAGCGACCGAAATCGCGGTTGCTAGCGTCTGGTCGCAAATCGCCTCGCTTCAGCGCCAAAGCCAAACCCGCCGTTGCGCTGCATAAACACCTTTTTAAACCCCCAATTGAAGGAGCCAATCGTGCCAGACGCACTGATGCCCAATCTTTCCGAACTCACTGCCCGGCTAACCGCCGACAACGAGCGCGTCGCTCGCTTTGCTGATACGCTGCCGCCGCGAATCGAGTCGATCGTCGAAGCAGCCATGAACGAAGATTGGCCGGAAGTCTCGCGGCTCACCGACTACCTGAGCCGCACTTGCGGCATCTATGGCTTTGCCAACATCGCCCAAGCCGCTGGCCAAGTCACCGAATCGATCCGCGCCGACCAAGGCGGCAAAGAAACTCGCCGAAAAGTCGTCCGCCTAATCGGCCTCGCCGGGCGAGCCCCTTCCATGCCAATGCAAGAATGCGCGCCGGTGATGTAGACCTGTAATAACAAAACAGCGCGGTTAGCCCAGGTTGGTCGTACTCGACAACCTGGGTTTACAAGAAGCAATCAGCATAAGGCCCAGCATTACACTTTCTCCTCAAATCCGGTTAATCCACGGCAAGAATTCGCGCCACCACCGCCGTTTCCCCACTTCCAGTAACACAAGCAACTCCGATTTCGCTTAGTGTAGTGCCAAGCCATTACACAAACCCGAAATCGAGCCATGAATACCTGCACGGAAGTGACCAATGTCGAATACCAAGTTCGCGCCATCGTCGGCACGGCGCTCTCGATCGACGCCAGCCATGTCCCGCTCCATTCCCGCCTAGGAATCGACCTGGGAATGGATTCTCTAGCCGCCATGGACATCCTGCACGACATGGAAGACACCTTCGCTTTTAGGATCGACGGCCTCAATCCCCCGCCGCTTAACGCTCTGGGCGATCTGATCTCGCTGGCCCAATTACACGCTAAGTAAGTCGCCAACTGGTTAATGCGACACGGTGGGATCATCCCTTAGCAATCGCGCCGGGAAAGCTCTATCATGTTGGCGGATAGCCAAGCCTCAAGACGAGGAAGGCAGTAACACCGCCAAGCAGGAGACGATCCATGGGTAAGGGCAACAACTCACAGAAGAACGACAAGAAGAACAAGAAGCCACCCAAAACGAAGCCAGCGCCGCCAAAGAAATAGTTCGTAGTCAGTCGATCAATCGAGTAATTTCTCACAACCTTGTTCTGAGCAGTGCAGCGGCGATCCCTGCACTCTGTCGCTCAATTCCATCGTCGCTCATGTCTTTCGAAGAGCGGCTTGCTCGACTTCTCTAAAAGCGCTCAATCAGCCGACGGTAAGTCGCTGGCGGACATCGTGACACGCATTTGCATATGTGTCGCGTTGAATCTTCTACGCCATCTGCGGACTTTCGTTGCTTCCTCGTCATCGGGGCCATGCCTGCGTTCCCAATCGACCCCTGGCACGACATTTGCGAAACCTTCCTTGAACGAAATGTCGCAAAACCGTGCAGAGGGCCGATCCCATGAAAAAGTTCTTCACGCTCGTCGTTGCCGGCGGAATTCTCGCATGTGCAAGTGCAAGCTTCGCCCAAGTAGCGAAAGTTCCGCCGCCAACCATTACTACCCCCCAATCACAACCACGCGAACAGGCAGACGGCGATGCTCCCCTCACTGCGGTTTCTCAAATCGAAAGAGAAATCGCCATGGTGAGACTTGCGGAGCTAGATACCGAAATCGCGCTGGCCAAGCTTGCCTACAAACAAACTGAAAACGAAAAGGTTCGACAATTCGCTTCCAAGCTAGAAGCTGTTTACACCGCCAGCCGAGACCGACTCGCTCGCATCGCGAAAGCACCCGCACCCGTCGTGGTTCGCGCCGAGAAGATCGCCGTTCCTCCGATGGAAGAACCCAAATCGCGAGCCGAAACCGGCAAGCCCGACCCCGGCACAACTCCTCGCAAAGACAGCGGCTCTTCCGACCCCGCCATCGGCTCCAAGCCCGATGCGGGTAATCGCGACGAATACAATCGCAACTCCACCAATTCCAAGGCAGATACCGAAGAAGATCGCGCCCAACTCCGCAGGGCGCTCAAAGAGCAAAGCTCGCCCGGAGTATTAGAAAAGAAACGAGATGTCGAGAAGACCGCCAAGGATCTTCCGGCAACTGAAGTGAGAGAACCGCGCTCCATCGACTCCTGGGTTTCGATCCAGCAAAAAGTCGCGGCCCAACGTCTCAAGAACGCGCGAGCCGCGCTCGCGGATAAAGGAGGCGCCGAGTTCGACGAGTGCTACCTAAGAATGGAAATCGCCGCCCAGCAAGCCATGATCGATGCCGATGAGGCTTATCTTTCTTATCTTCCGTCCGACAGCCGCCAAGCAATCGAAGCTGACCTCGAAAGGGCAGCCGAATACCAGCAAGATGCGAAGGAAATTTTGAAATAGTTTTCTGAATTGACCCTCGCATTTGAAGTACTTCGAAAATTCGCCCGCAATGGAGCCAACCATGATCCTCCCCTCCACCACCGATCGAGTTCCCCTGAATTCCTGGGAATCCGCCAATAATCGAATCTTGGAACAAACCGAAGCGAACATCAAAGTGCATCGAAACGCCTCGCCCCAGCAACTGACCCGCCGAATCAAAGAACTCGAAGAAGAGTGGGATATCGAACGCACCCTCGAGGCCAACGCCGCAGGCGTCGTCCTGCTCGGCGTCGGCCTTGGCGCCATAGTCGATCGACGTTTCTTCGCCCTCCCCGGCCTCGTTGCCGGCTTCCTGCTGCAACACGCCTTACAAGGCTGGTGCCCGCCACTTCCCATCTTTCGCTACTATGGCGTTCGTACCCAATCTGAAATCGATCGTGAAATCTACGCTCTAAAAGTCCTGCGCGGAGATTTCCGCTCAGTCGACGCCTCTCAAAACGCAGGCGCGGTGATGAACGCCGTGGTTCGCTGAGTCGATTTTTCTAAATTGTCCCTAGCAAAACCAATCCTGACCCGACGCGCAAGCGAGGAACCGACCCTAACCCTAACCCGAAGCGTAAGCGAGGAACCGATCCTAACCCGAAGCGTAAGCGAGGACTTGCGAGCAAAGAAACGCCGCCACTCGCAGCGGTGTCATGATGAGTTCTAAAAGAGGCAATCGCTCTTCTCGGCCGTAATTCTCGGCCGTAATTCTCGGCCGTAATTCGCGGCCGTGCTTCTCGGCCGTACTTCTCGGCCGTACTTTGCGGCGTAGCTGACTCCGCCGCGGGTAAGTTATTATTCTGGCGCCCGCCGAATAAGCAAGCCTTCGAGAACGCACCATGTCTGACAATCCCTACGCCGCCCCTTACATGCCCTCCTCTTTTAGCCCCTATGGCCCGCCGCCAGGCGAGTCGCTTCGCGGCCCCGGCATCGCCCTGATTGCGATCTCGTCCCTCTGGCTTTTGATCCTGGGCGGCATGGTTCTCTTCAATGTCTTCCTGCTAGTAAGCGGCGTGCCAGAGGAGATGGTCGACGACCTGAGCGCGATCGAGATTTCAAAAGAAGTCCAAGTCACAGTCCGCATGTGCTTCGGGCTATTTCTGATGTCGCTACATGGCGTAGTGCTCTGGGGCGGCATCTCCATGCTGCGAGTCAAAAACTTTCCCATCGCCTACACCGCCGCAATCCTCTCCGTCATCCCTTGCTGCAGCGGCTGCTACTTCATCGGCATCCCCTTCGGAATCTGGGCGCTAGTCGTGCTCAATCGACCTGACGTGAAGGGGAGCTTTCAATAGGAATCTGAACGGCGCACCTCAGACTTGAACCTTGCCGAAGGAGGCCACGACAGCACTCGCAGCCCGCGTCACCCCAAACACGACAAACCTATCTCGTGGCTGTCGCGGCAAATCGGTGCCGTAAGCGTAATTCCCATCTCAGAGATCGATTTAATAGCCATGGCTTAACGCGTTTAAATTCAGCCAGTTGCGTCATTTCCATGCTACAAATCGACGATTGGCATGACTCGTGCATTAAACCTCCCTCGTAGTAGTGATCAATCCTCGTGAAAATGAAATCGCATTTTCGGAGAAATGAGGTCCTCTATGAAACGGATCATTTTTAGCGCGTTGCTAAGCCTGATGGCGTTCGGCGGAAGCCAGTTCGGCTTTGCTCAGTCGTCCTACAGCTACCCCTATGGTGCGAGCGCCGCCGCACCGCCTACGCCCATTTGGAACTATCCACGATATGGATGGGGAGGCGGAGGTTATCACGCTTCAACCTACGAAGCCGGTGTTCTCAGCGGAATGGGAAACCTCTACCGCGGCGTCGGCGAATACGAAGTCGCGAATTCGGTCGCCGCCTATAACTGGCAACTCGCCCGATCCGCGTCGCTACAAAACGGGCTAGCCGAGCGACAAGCGCGAGGCGTTATGTATGCAAGTGTGCGAATGGCGCATGAACGTCAGCATCAAGAGAACATCAAGAAGAACCAAGCTCTTGCCCAGTTCCACGCCAAACAGCCGAAGTCCCTTTTAGCCGATAGCCAACTCAACCGAACGAATGGAAAAGTAACTTGGCCGGCGCTTCTCAAAAACGAAGCATTTGAGACGAATCGTCTCGCTGCTGAAGAAACGCTCGCGGAGCGGTTTGACAAGAATCAGGTCTCCGTTGGCCACGCGGACGAAGCCCTTCTAGACTCAATCGAGCAAATGAAGCTCACGCTCGAACGAGAGAAAGAGAGTATTCGTCCTGCAGATTATTATGCCGCCCGAGCCTTTCTCGCGCGATTGCAAAACGAAATAGCGCCTACGTCGTCGCAGCAAATTGCGAAAAGCTTCTAGTCGGTGTTCGACTAGGAAGATCCGGAGGAGTGGCCGTTATAGTTGGCGGCCGCTCCTTTTTTTGTGCGCGGACATTCTCGCTTCGGCCTCATCGCCTTGGTGGAAACGCGTTAAAAGGCACACCAATTGCCAATAGGCTTGAGCGACGAGATCAATACAAGGCGAACTCGAACCTTCACGAGCATGCACCATGTCGCCACAACCCAATTGCTGCCAACACCCTACGCTTCGAACCCTGCGCGCCATCGATCAAGCGCCCGACGGGGAAGTCGTCCTGCAGATGTGTGACACATGTGCGACATATTGGCGTGTCACCGTCAACGGTCAGTTTAATATGGAAGATGGCGGCGACGGTGACATAGAATTCGACATTGAATGGTTTGATCGACTGGAAGATATACAGGGCAACGAAATCTTATTTGGGCGAGCTGGCTAGGAGCAACGAACAATGCTGACTCGGCGTGACTATTTCGGAATAGTCGGTGGCGGAATCACAGGCGCCATGATGGGCGCCCCCGCGATCGGAGCCCCCATAAACGCCAAAGAGGAGGAGTCCCTCCTAGAGATACTGACCAAGCGATCGCCATTCGTGTTTGCGGTCGAGATCGTCTCAGTCGTCAAAGACGAAATTGCCGAGGGCGATATCTCCCTCTTTTTTCAAACCCGTGTCGCCAAAGCCCTCGAAATCATCCGCGGCAAAAAGCCACCAAAAGAGTTTCATGTTTCGATTGGCTACTACACGAAGCACTCCGGTTTCAGCGCGCCCAAAGGCGCGAAACTGGTGCTATTCCTCGAACCGTACGCCGGCAAGGGAGTCCTCGGTTCCGCTGCGATGCCCTATGTGACCCTCGATCCCTGGTTCGGCGTCATGGCCCACTCAGACGTGCTGGTGGAAGAACTGAAGAAATTGGCGAAGTCTTAAACTTCACAACAATAGATCTGCAAGCCAACGAAGCCAGCAACCACGATCACTCGCGCGATCGAGATTTCGAAAGAAGTGCAAGTCACGTTGCGCATGTGCTTCGAATTATTTCTCAGGTCGCTACACGGCATAGTGCTCGGCGGCGGCATCAGCAAGCCGCGTGTCAAAAGCCTCCCCATCGCCTACCGCCGCAATCCTCTCCGTCCTCCCCTGCTGTAGCGGTGATCGGCATCTCGCCTGCAACGTGTGCCACTGGCTATGCCAG
>JBKJSI010000549.1:0-9998 GCA_046595915.1 Pirellulaceae bacterium | reverse complement strand
GGCGTGGAGCCTGTCAGAAGTTCGTAAAGCATCACCCCCAGCGAATACACATCACTTCGCGTATCAATGTCGAGCTGATTCACCTCTGCCTGCTCGGGCGACATGTACTCGACCGTCCCGATCACCATGCCAAACTCGGTGAACATCGTCTTCTCAGTGAGCTTCTGCGCGGTCGCTTTGGCCACGCCGAAGTCGATCACCTTGGGAACCGGTTTGCCGTCGTATTGGGCGACGAGGACGTTCGTCGGCTTGATGTCACGGTGGATGATTCCTTTTTGATGGGCGTGTTGGATCGCCTGACAGACTTGAATGAAGAGTTCGAGTCGCTCGCGAAGCGGAAGCTGTTTGTCGTCGCAATACTTGGTGAGCGGGGTTCCTTTGACGAGCTCCATCACAAAGTAAGGCCGGCCGGTGGCGGTTGCGCCTGCGTCGAGAACTTTGGCGATGTTGGGATGATCCATCAGGGCCAACGCTTGTCGCTCCGCCTCGAAGCGCGCGATAACCTGGCGCGTGTCCATTCCCGCCTTAATGATCTTCAGCGCAACTCGCCGCTGAACCGGTTTCGTTTGCTCGGCCATAAAGACCGTCCCCATGCCCCCTTCGCCGATTTCTTGTAGCAGCTTATAGGGCCCGATAGTGACGCCCGGCTTCTCGGCCTCGGGCATGATCGAAGTTGGCGGGCCCCCTCCGCCGGGGTGGTGCGAGGTGGGCAAAAAGTTCGACGCCCGGGCATGGGCTTCGAGAAGTCCCTCCAAACGGGCGCGTAGCGCCGGATTGCCAGCCGTCATTTCGCTGAGCTTATCCAGCCGGTGGTCGGTATTTTCGATTTGGGCGAGTTCGACAAAGAGGAGAAGTTCGTTCATGGATTGACACTCTCCAAAGGCAAGGCTTCCGCATCTAATCTATGCGTAGAGTGGCGCTAGAATGCGCAGAACAATTGCTGGGAATTCAAATTCAAGCCACAGATAACACGGATGGACTCGGATAAATTCAGATTCATCATTCTAGAGTTACCACTAGTTCGACTCGATTTCCTTTAACAAAAAGGCTTTGGCGTAGGCCCAGTAATTGTCCGCCGTCCGAGACGCTATGCCGAGGCATTCTGCGGCCTGCTTGTTGGTAAGACCGGCGAAATAGCGGAGCTTCACGAGTTCGGCGATTTGCGAATTCGCAATCGTCAGTTTCTCAAGGGCTTCGTTCAGAGCCAAAAGGTCTTCGGAGGACTCGGGCTGAGCGACTTGCTCGAGTGGCAGTGTCTGCCGTTTGCCTCCGCCGCCCCGTTTCGCTGCCAGGCGCTTGCGGGCCTCGTCGATGAGAATGCGTCGCATTGCTTCCGCCGCCGCCGCAAAGAAGTGCCCGCGGTTTTCCCACTTCGGCTCGCCAGAGCCGCCGACGAGCCTGATGTAAGCCTCATGAACCAGCGCTGTAGGCTGAAGCGTTAATCCCGGCTGCTCCTGGGCCATCCGCGCGGCGGCCAGCCGACGCAATTCGGCGTAGACCAGCGGCAAGAGCGTTTCCGAAGCCGTCGGATCACCGCCTTGCGCGTCATTTAGAATATTGGTGACATCAGTTCCCATAGTGCGGCATACTAGCGTGGCCGCAGTCGGTTGTCACGTGATTTCTTCGCGGTTCGCTACACTACAGCACGTCGATACTCTTCACACTATTCACCCCAAGCGTCGCCGCCGCAGAGAGGCAGCGATCCGCCGCATCGATTAGCCGCTGGGCCGGCAGGTTCTTGGCCAACTGATTTGCCGTTGCTGCGCCGCCGCTGATCGAGAGATGACCAGCGAGCGATTCGCATTCCTGTTCAATCCACCAGTCGAGTGCAACCATCGTTTGTCGGGCGAGTTCAACCGCTTGCTGGCGATCGACATTTTCGAGCACACAAGCCAATCCAGCCTCCCCTTGCTTGATGATATGCATCGGATCGAGGTGATGGGCGTCCTTATACTGCTGTCGCAACGTGTCGATCAGTGCGGGGATGAGCCGCTCGGTTTCTTGTGCGCCGGCGAGTAACAACAATTCGTCGATTCGATTGATTCGCAGTAGCAAAACACTGAGCGATTGGCGACGCTGTCGGCAACGCGTTCCCGCTTTAGTAATCGTCGGCAAGAGTCCGAGGCAAGCACTACTCGCACTCGCTTCCTTCTTTGGCGGTGTAGGGGCGCCTTCGATCGCTGGGGCACTCGCGATCGCGACGTTCGCGGTCGGTTGGGTTCCATTCATGGATTGATTCGCCGCCAGCGAAAGCTCTGACAACCCAAAGAGAATTCTCGTCTCGCCGGGCTCGCTCGTAGCGGTCTCTTCGCCGGAAAGCAGTCGCGACATGCGGTCGTGAGCTTCGCGGATGATATCGCTGTACGAGGAATCTTGCGGCAGTTCGACGGAAAGCACTTTGGCAATGTCGTAGACGGTGTCTTGCAGGCCATCTACCAGCGACTGCACATCCATGAGCTTGAGCCCGCGGTAGGTTTTGCAAGCTTCGAGCAGCGCGGAGAGCGCGGTGGCTTGCCGGGTGACGAGTAGCCGGGCCAGCAGATCTGCAAGGTGGCAAACTTCGGCGAGCGGAGTGAGGCCCACCCCGAGACTTTTGATTGTGTCGAATTGGCGGACAGTTCCAATCGCCGTGACGATTGACTCGGGCAGACCCCAACCGGAAAGCAGGCGCGATGACAGGCAGCGATGATCAAAACCGAGCGCGGTTAACTCCGCTTCCTCGACGTCCATTTCTTCCGCGTCGGCGTTTTCGAGGAAATGGGCATAGGGCGAGCCCAACTCCTTTAGCAGCGCGAGCATCCCGAGGTCTTGGAGCAAGCCCGCGAGGAAGGGCTCATCGGCGGGCACGCGATACCAGCGGCGGGCGATTTCTCTGGCGGCGACGGCGCGGACAAGTGCGAGGTGCCAAAAACGTGTCAGTGCCTTGGCGTCGGGCGTGTTGAGCAAATCGGGCGGGAGACAAAATCCCAGCACGAGGAGCTGCAATGGTCGCGAGCCCAGCAGCGCGAGACCTTGCTGAAGATTAGCGACCGGTTGCGCGAGGCCGTAAAGCGAACTGTTAACCGCTTTCAGCACCTTGCCAACGAGGGCCGGGTCGCGCTGGAGGCATTTTGTTAGCGTCGTTGCGTCTACGCTAGGCGACCGCGTTAGCTGCACGACTTCAAGCGCTACTGCGGGCAGGCTATAGAGCGAATGCACTCGCTTGACGAAGCGATCGAGCTGCGTCTCGCTCGATGGCGTTGCGACAGGCGTTTGGGAGGCTGTGGTCATGTTTGAAAAGGCTTCAGGTGGCGGAGACAAGGGTGCGCCTGCGCACGGCATTACGACTCTACGTCACCCGTTACCGTGAAAGCCACAACGCGCACTTTGGCGAACCGCGGGGAAAGTCGTTCCAGGGCGTTTAATCGACTCAGTTGAACGAGGCCGCATAACCGGACTATCATAGGCCCGCGACGCCGCCTTCTTTCCCGCTTTGGATTTCGATATGAGCCTTCGCATCGCATCGGTTTTGCTTCTTTGCTGTCTTGCCACCCCGCTAGTCGCTGCCGATGACACGGCGAAATCGAATGTGCCGGCGCCGCCGGCGCGGTGGGTCGATCCGAAGGGTGTGCCGGGGCCGCTGGTGATTGTGGGCGGGGGCGAGTTGCCCAGAGATGCGATCGAGTATTTTCTCAAGGAGGCGGGCGGGGAGAAGGCGAAGCTGGTTGTGATTCCGACCGCGAGCGCGGCGGCGGATGATGCGGCGGAGCGGGAGAAGGAGGTTGCGGAGTGGAAGGGGCGCGGGTTTGCAGATGTCGTGGTGCTGCATACGAGGTCGAAGGATGAAGCCAACACGGACGCGTTTGTTGTTCCGCTTGCTTCCGCGACGGCGGTTTGGTTTGGCGGCGGTGATCAGGCGAAAATTGCAGAGGCGTATTTGGGTACGCGGGTTGAAACGGAGATCATGGCGCTGCACCGACGCGGCGGAGTCATTGGAGGCACTTCGGCGGGGGCGGCGATTCAGTCGCGGTGCATGATCGCGAGTGGAAAGGAAACGGCGAATGTCACGCAAGGGTTTGACCTGTTGCCGGGCGCGGTGATTGATCAGCATTTTTTGGCGCGGAATCGCAAAGGGCGGCTCGTCGGCGTGATCGATGCGCGGCCGAGTTTATTTGGCGTGGGCATTGATGAAGGGACGGCGCTGCTCGTGAAGGGTCGCAATTTGCGTGTTGTTGGGAAGTCGTCCGTGACGATTTATCACGCTGCCGGGCGCGATCAGGCTGCGAGTGAGCTTTTGCTTACGGCCGAGCGACGCCAACCTGCGGATCTGCCCATGTTTCGGCGCGAGGCGCGGCAGCGGGCGGAGGGCGTTTTTCCCTTGGCTGCGCCGACGGAGCCGAAGGTGGAGTCGGGCTCGCTCGTGATTGTCGGCGGGGGCGGGATGCCGCGGGATGTTACGGCGAAGTTTATCGAGCTCGCGGGCGGTGTTGATGCGTCGATCATTGTGCTTCCCACGGCGGTGCCGGATCCGCAGCCTACGCCGGGGGAGTCTTCCTTTTTCACTCGCGCCGGGGCGAAGAACGTCAAAGTTTTTCCGCAGAACGATTGGTCGGAGGTGCATGAGGCGGAGTTTTTGGAGGCGCTGAAGACGGCGAAGGGCGTGTGGTTTGGCGGCGGGCGGCAGTGGCACTTTTTGGATGCGTATGAAGACACGCCTTGCGTGGAGCTTTTTCGCGATGTGCTGAAGCGGGGCGGGGTGATTGGCGGGAGTTCCGCAGGCGCGACGATTCAGGGGGATTATCTTGTGCGCGGGAGCCCCTACGGGCCGCAGGTCGTGATCGCGGATGGCTACGAAACGGGGCTCTGCTTCTTGCCGGGTGTCGCGATCGATCAGCATTTTTCACAAAGGAAGCGGTTGCCGGACATGGAGGGGCTGATGCGGGTCTTTCCACAGTACCTCGGGATCGGGCTCGATGAGGCGACGGCGATCATCGTGCAGGGGAAGACGGCCGAAGTCATGGGGAAAAATGAGGTGCGGTTTTATCATGTGCCTGATCCGAAAGCGGAGAAGATCGAACCGGCGGTGCTGAAGGCGGGGGGGAAGTTTGATTTGAGCGGGCGGAAGATGATTGAGGAGGGTGCGCCTGTGAAGGAGTGAAAAGGGCTTGTTTTCTCAATCTTGTAGTCTTGCAGTCTTGTGCGCACTCGGAGGCAGGCAACATTGCGCGCAAGTCTGGAGAGGCTAACTGGGTTGTTTGCTTGGGTTTGCTGTTGGAGCGTGCGCTCCTGCGCGCTCTCGGTGGGGCGCACGATCCTCGCGCGCACGAGCGAAAGTTGGTTGTTGGTGGCGACGGTGGCGGGCGCTCGGTGTTGGTTTTCAGGGGTGAAAAGCAACTGAAAAGCAACTGCCAGATTGGCATGGAGGCGGTGGGGTCGGATCGTTTCGGGCGCGGTTGCAGGTGCAGGCTGGTTGCGAGGTTGGCGATTTGCGATCTGGTTGTCGGATGTTTCTAGCGTCCAGCAGCATCGCTATCTGATAGAACTATCGGGTCACTATTCGGGAAACGATTGTCCATCATTGCACGAAAGTAGTGCTTCCCAGGCGGAGTCGACTTCGGGCGTCTTGGTGCATTGGGTTTCACTGTCCATATCGGCGTCGATCGATCGGGGAATGAATCGAATACTTCCATCAGCCAGGGCAAATTGAGCGCCACCGACATGATTGCTGGAAAATCCGCGGCGCAAGTAGGATTCGCCAAGACCATCTGGCTGCTTAATCGCATCAAAATTAACCTGAAAGCGGCCGGCAGCTAGTGCATCGGCGAGTCCATAAAAGGATGCTTCTCGAGTACTGCGGACTCCACAAACGACAGCCCCCCTGGATCGATATTTCACGCCGCTCCGACGAGACCAAGCGCGTTCGCCAATGAGGATGGTATTCGATGATCCATCCATAGCGGTGAGCCTTCCAAGGGTTTGCATACTATTCAGATAAAAGAGGCCGTTTGCTCCTCCGCTATCGCCGTTTGCCTTTAGGTCGCCGCTTCCATTCGATGCCACATAATTTGATAAGGCTATTGGAGCGTTTTCTCCGTTAGGAAGTTCAAAGCTGCGTCCAACATTCAACAGTGGCGCGGCGGAGTCGCTTGGACACCGGAAGGTGTCAATCGATGCCTCCAACGCACTTCGAGAGTGGGCCTGCTGAAAATTCTGTTCAAGGTCGACGGTTGACCAAGCCGAAAGCGCCGTGTAGGTGTTGTCAGCTTCCAAATAGGGTAAGAGCACTGCTCCCCAGGCATACAGATTTTTGCCATCGGTCACTTTCGGCGGCCCGCCCAGCACCTCTGAACAGCCTGCCGGAAAATGACCAAATGCACTTTCAAAGTTATGCATGGCTATGGCTTGCTGCTTGAGATTGTTACCGCATTTCATTCGTGATGCCGCCTCGCGAACGTTTTGCACGGCAGGTAGCAGGAGGGAGATCAGCATCCATGGTATAATTGTCAAGGCAACGATCTCGCGAATGACTAATCCTTTTCGCGAAAGTCGAATTCGCTTGCGAATGGATTTGAGGCGGCCTTGGTGATCGAAAGTCATCGTAAGAACCCAGATTAAATTAGTGCGAGAAAGTTCGCGGTTGAAAAATGCCTTCGCGGACCCCCATTATCGATTGCCATTCATGGCGGCATCCTCCGCCTGAATCAACGCTGCATCCGATTGCGCTTCGGACGGGCTCAACCCAGGAGTCTCATTTCCGACGAAAAACTGGCTCGCGAACAAGGCAATTAGTATAAACCAAAGCGGTATCAGTATCAGAACCAGCACGATGCCCGCCTTAATTCTGCGTCTGAGGATTCCGACATCTCGAAAATAGGAATAGAAATTGTAAAAGAAGAGTCCCAGGTTCGTACCGCCAATGGGTATTGCTCCGATCGCAATGATGGCGGCTTGAATGCCGTCGTTACCGGAGATGGACTTCGCGAGCAGATTGATGAGCAGTTGCACGACGAGCAGGATGAATTGGAATCCAAACATCCATCGGATCATTCGCCGCGACATCGGCACATGCTTCGTTCCGGGAGATTTAGCGACGAACGCTGATGGCACCGGACTTTTTTTGATTGGCGGTCTTGTCGCAATCTCGGCGAACTGGATTTTGAATTGTTGACGAAACTCGCGAACCGCTGTCTTTTGCTCTAAAGAAAAAATGTTGGCGGGCCACAGCATTACTCTCGCCGCAGCAGCGGTTTCATTTCCCAGCAGCGGCGCGATCACCTCGCGAATCTCGCTTTCGGTTTGCGGTGCACTCCCCAGAAATAGGGTGCGGTCGCTGCCAATGGCGCTCGTTACCAAACTTACTTCATGCAGTACATGAGTCGTCACGACGCTTAGATCCACCACGGCCATCGTGCCGGATTGAAGCGAGTTCCACAATCTTTCCTGCCAATCGTCCTCGGCTTCGAGATCCATAAACTTGGGGGTGCAATGCCGCATGGTCTTCAGCCATGGCGATAGTCCATCGTTCACCACCTCACTTCGTCGACGTGGATCGCGAATGCCGGAAAGTCGAACTCGATCGCCGAGCGCTTCTTGAATCGCGACGCGAATCGGAAACGATAGTTGGTCGTTCTTAAACGACCTGAGGTAAAAGACATCGGTGTTGCGGCGTGGAGCAAACGCTCGCCACCAGATCAAGTTGGTCCAATACACCCCGAACAACATCAAAGAAAACGAAAAGACTCCCCATGTGAAGGCCCAAAATGTGCTGCCGTGAAAAAGTAAATAGACGACCCACACGAAGAGCGAGGCCGTCGGTAGGCCGATGAACATGATCCAGAGGAATTTGCCAAATCGCTGCGAGATTTCCCGCATAGGGTCTTCGAGAAGTGCCGTTGTTCCCATTGCTGCGAACGGGGACTCCTGTTTAACCGAAACGACTTCCGCTGCGATCGGCATAAGGCTTGGTATTGAAGTGTAAGGCAGATTTAAAATGACTGGCGGCGCCTCAGCCTCGACTAGTTCGGCTGTGAGAATTTGTTCTGCTTCCTCGCGAAAAAGTCCCTTGATCCGCGCTGCTTCGGTGGCCTTGCTCGAATTATCCCGCCAAATCAAGTCGCTAGGCTTTAGTACTCCCTGCTTCGCAAACTGCTTCAATTGCAAGCCAGAAAAAGGGCCGCGTCGGATATCGCGCTCGTTGGATGAAAAGAAGTAGGTTGCCGGTGTTCCCTCTTGGGTCATGTTTTCGTCCTGAGATCCAAACGACGCGAACGACTCAACATTTGAAGGGCGTATCTTACACAGCCGAGTATCAACTTACGAATACTCCTCTCTCCATGGAGTCAACTTGGATTTCAAGAAAAGTTTGGCTCATGCCACGCCGGTAAATGATCTGCGTGAAAGCCAATTGACCGTTTCTCCCAAGAGCCTTGACTCGGTTTCCACTAAGAGGTGAACGAAATCTTCATTGGTGGATGCCGCGCTAATCGCTTTGGATTGGGCAGTTAGGAATCCCAGCATTTCATCGTAGGTGTGAAGTCTTCCCTCTAAGTCGTGCGCGGCGGCGATCGACATCATGCCTACCGCCAGCACGGGGAGTAGCACTGCGAGGGCTCCCAAGGTCGTTGTCAACGTATCGGTCGCCTGAGGACCATGACTTCCACCGCCGGCAGTTTCCCCGTGGAACTCTGTGGAATGCGACTCGTCGGCGACATCAGAATGGTCGTGTGGAGTCGCGGCTTCCCCTCCTGTCGCGATCTTGGGGGTGGAATGGTCATCTGACGCTCCATGACCTTCGTTTGCCGGAACGGCTTCAGCGTGTGTTGACTCGGAGTGTTTTGGAGCGGGCGAGAATTGAATGATCCCCAGCTTTGCGCCCGTTGCTACGATCGCAAGGGCCGAGAATAGCGTGAATGCATAGTGAAAGAACCGTAGCTTTTTTCGAGCTTGCATTAGTTTGTGATCGTAATACCCGACTTGATCTTGAACGCGATGGCTAACGTATTGATTGCGTTTTGCTTCCCATTCGGCTGGGGCCCCGTTGGCCTTGATTCGAGAGTCGCGCAGGTGAAGGACATTCAGGGTTCGCAGCAAAGGGCGAAAAACGGGTGGCATGGGAAGCTGAAACAGGAAATCAAGCGGCACATGGTTGTCCCCCACGCTTTCTACGGACGACGCAAGTTGCAAAACCAGCCGCTGCTGCGCCCAGTTTTTGGCAAGATGCAGTTTGTGCATGAGCCAGTGGGCGCCGAAGCCGATTCCTAGGCATGCTAGTTCGATCAAAAGAAGTAACGGCAAAAGTTTGGCGAAATTGCTGTGATGGAGCGTCAATGCAAGAAGTGCCAGCGCGGTTGCCGCGATATGTGTTCCGATAATGATGTTCGCGAATGCGGTGAATCGATCACGAAAGCGATTGGCGCCCACATGACAATCGGCTCTCAAGCGGGCCAAATAGTCGCCGATGCTCGGCAGATTGTTTGTCGGGACGGTTTTTTCAAGGGCGGCGTGGCTGAGAGAGTGGCTAAGTGAGTGGCTGAGTGAATGGGGCGGCTCCGGCGGGACAAATTGTTCTTTGTCGATCCACTCGTCTGCAAAAGTCGGATGCCCATCTTCCTCAGATACGACAATCTTCAGGACGGGACGCCGCCGAACTCGGGCTTGGGCTAGAAATTCGAGCGTGCCGCCTTGATTGTATTCGGCGTTGGGGCGGACCAGACAAATCGAGACGTCGCTAACGCGAGCGATCTCGCGGTTGACGGCCTGGAAACGGGCGCTTCTTCCGGTGGCCTCGCTAATAACGCGGATCTGTGCAATCTCGGGGCTTGCTAAAATTGCCTCCCCCTCGGCTCGCTGCTCGGGTGTGAAATCCGCTTCGCTGCCGGTATCACGGAAAAAAACGTCCGTTGGTTGTGGCAGGAAGATTCGCACCGGCACGCCAATCTTGCGACAGGCTTGGACAAAGAGCGTGTCCCCTCCTGCGGCGAGTTGGCAGATTCCGCAGATGAACCTGTGCTTTGGAACGC
>JBKJSI010000466.1:0-4722 GCA_046595915.1 Pirellulaceae bacterium | reverse complement strand
GATCACCCAAACGGCCCTGTACGTGTTGGCCCTGAATTCGAGAACGAGTACGAGTACGAGGTGCAGGCGGCGATCAACCAAGCGGCCCTGTACGTGTTGGCCCTGAATTCGAGAACGAGTACGAGTACGAGTACGAAAATGCGCGCGGCTTGCGAAAATGTGGCTGGTTAGTTACACAGCCACGCAACCGCCGTTGCTCTACCGCATGATCACGCCGCCATTTACGCCTGAGAGGCACGCGAAAAACGAATCCCAAGCCGCACTGATGCAAAGCTGGTATCGGTTAGGAAACGCGTGTTCCAAACGGGCGCAGCTGGAGATGTCTCGACTGTATTTGGTAGTGCAATAGTCTACGCTGCCACTGCCGCCGGTGTTATTGATTAGGGCGACTGGCATTCCATCTAAGTCCGCGATGTACCAGCCATCGACAATGCCCTGCCGAGAAACCAAGGCGCGGAATTCGTAGCCTTCGGGGCTTTCCGAGATGAAGTAGTCGCCTGCCGACAGCCGTTTCGCGGTTGTGTTCGCCATCAGCATTGCTTGCAGATTCTGCTGTGTTTCCAACATTAACTGCTGAGTCGATACATCTGCAGTCGCGGCCTGTCCGCAGCAAGGCACATCGGCTTTGGCAGCCGCTTTCTTGGTTTGACCAAAGGCAATCATGGGCAAACAGGCCAGCATCACCGCGCTCAATAGAATCGTTCGTGTCATCACACACTTCCTTTCGCGTGGCCTGCGGCCACAACAAAACCACTTAAACTTCCTTGCCGCCGAACAATGGCGACTTCTGTAGTGGTTCAGCGAAAGCAGATCGTGAATGTTACATCTTCATCAGCACGCATGGTGTTGAGCGAACATCGCAAACACCAGCGTGCCCACGGTGTAACTTAGCGATTCAGTGCCCTATGCCTCATGTCACCTTTCGGATTTCCACATAAGGTTCGAGTTCCTGCTCAAAAAGCTTGGTCCATCCCGCATGCGTTAGTATTTCTTCTGGCGAATATGTACCCAGTCACCATCCAAAAATTCGTATGCCTTGCCGTTCTCGACATACATGTTCTCTCCGTTGTCGAGCAAGAGTGCCGGCACGGTGCCGTCGGTTGTGATTTTATGGATGCGGTAACTTCCCGCGGTCCCCGCTTCACCGGAATTAACCGTCTCGACGTCGGTGATTTCCACGATCACACCATACTCCTGAGCGATTGCCGATTTATTCACCGTGGTGAATTTCCACACATTGACTGCGTCTTCGCGCGGCTTGGGGCGATAGATGCGAAGCCAGCCGTCGGAGAGATTGGTGACATCGATGCTGGCCAGACTCACCTGCTCGTCGCCGCTCTTATTCTGCTGATACACCGACGACGGGCGGCCAGCTTGATTCACTTCGGCGACGACCGCCGTAAACTTGCTGGGCCACCACGTTTCGCCGAATCGCGCGCCGCCGTACTGAATCACATCGCCGGGCAGCACGTCTGCGCTGGAGTTGGAATTCGACCAGCCTTCATTGCCATGCGCCGCGATGACGGTGACGAGATCGCCCCACACGCGATCGCCGCTATTGGGGCTATCGGCGCCGAGGTCGCCGGGAACAAACTCTCCGCCGCCCACGCGCAGGGCTTCGGTCGCCACTTGCCAGCTTTCGCCGCCCGCGATCCGCATTCCTACTTTGGCATGCAGGTAGTTGGTCATCTTCTGACCGATTTCTTGAGCCGAAGTGCTTATCGCGCCGAGCGCGAGCAGGATCACCGGCGCCATTGCCGCTGCGCGGAATTTGAGACGTGTGTTCATCAGAGTGTTCCTCATTAGGCCGTGAGGGAAATCGAAGCCATCTGAAATCTAGCTTGAAAAATGTCATGAGGCCCAAAAAAGCCATGAATCGAGGGACGGCGCCTCGGGCGAGCCAATTTTCCGTGAGCCCGATTTGACAATTCACAGGGGCGACCTAGATTTTCGATGGTGATCAGCGAAGGATCGCAACGGGAATCGTCATCCACTGCCGAGGAGTTTGGTCCAACTTCAGGAACCGATCAGCGCAGAGCTACACCGCCATGCGAACCTCATCCCTATTATCGCGCCGATTTGCAGCCACCAAGCGGCGTGGTGCGACGGTGGTGGAAATGGCCTTTGTGGCGCCGCTCCTCTTTCTGATCGTATTCATCGTTTTTGAATTCGGTCATGCGTTCATGATGCATCATTTGATGCTCGATGTCGCCAGGGAAGGCTGTCGAATCGCCGCGCTACCGCAAAGCACCAACTCCAACGTTCTAGATCAAGTCGACGATATG
This sequence comes from Pirellulaceae bacterium, assembly GCA_046595915.1. Classification (GTDB taxonomy): domain Bacteria; phylum Planctomycetota; class Planctomycetia; order Pirellulales; family Pirellulaceae; genus JBKJSI01. The sequence goes on along the minus strand of JBKJSI010000466.1, from coordinate 2,437 downwards.
CTTTCTTCGCGCGGTGTGCATGGCGCCGACGCGACCATTCTCATCAATCATCAAGCCGGCGATCTCAATTCCGCCGCAACTGGCGACCTGGTTCAGCTTCGCATTGAACTTCTCCCCGCCAATTTTCTGCCGATTCCAAGACATTTCATCACCGGAAGCCTGGTCGCCAATTGCGATCGGCGGAAGGAGTAAATTGCCATGTTCACTCGCGCCGTGACCCAAAGAGCAGTATTCCATCGGCGCACCGCTTCTCGAGGACGGTTCCAGACGGCGTCGCGCCGTGGAGCGGCGGTGGTCGAGTTGGCGATTCTCGCTCCGTTTCTGGCAGCCTTGCTATTGGGTATCTGCGAAGTCGGTCAGGCGATGCGCGTGGAAACTATCTTGGCGACCGCTACGCGAAGCGCCTGCTCGATCGCTTCAATCCCTTCAGGAACCAATAGCAGTGCGACGACGGAAGCGACAACGATCCTCCAGCAGGCAAATTTGCGGTCGGATAACGTCATCGTCAACATCCTGGTCAATGACGCCGCCGCGGATCTCTCGACCGCACAAACGAACGACAAAATTACAGTAATCGTGAAGCTGCCGACGTCCGCAACCAGGACTTTGGCGACTAGCTACTTCTCCTCCGCCAATTCCTACCACATCGAGACCGTCACCATGCTCAGGCAATGAAATTCTTCGCGCTCCAAGACGGGATTTGGAACGCTCATCGCCCGATGCAACCCCTTCAGCGCATAGCGAGAACGAACATGCCCAGGTCCATGAAAAAGCGACGCAACCGAGTTTCCGCTCGTCGAGGCACCAGCGCTGTGCTGCTGCTTTTCCTGTTGATTCCTTTGCTCGGCTTTACCGCGTTTTGCATCGATATTGGCTGGATCTCGCTCACCAAAAGCGAGCTGCAAAATACCGCGGACGCCTCCGCCAAGGCCGGGGCCAGGCAGCTACTCGACAGTTATGTTGCCTACAAAACGCCCGTCAACCCCGATCGCGACGGCGCCATTAGCGACGCCCAGGCGAGTGCCAGAGCCTACTCGGCGCTCTACGCCGGCTTCAACTCCGCGGGCGATGCGGCGTCGATTCACTTGCGATCTGACGATATTCAAATCGGGTTCACTGATGCACAAGGCAATTTTACGGCGGGCTCAAGTTCCTATCCGAACACCGTCCAAGTAATCGCGCGCAGGGATCACCTGGCCAACGACCCGCTGAAGCTTTTTTTCGCTCGCGTTTTTGGGCGATCTGACAGTGAACTCACCGTCAACGCGACTTCGACGGTTTATACTGGCCGCATCACCTCCTTTACGCCGTCCACCGGTGGCGGCAGTGGTGGAGGGAGCGGGGGAGGCGGCTCTGGCTGTGGACAGTCTTCAAGTGGTTTCCGCTCCACATTGCTTCCGGTGGCGTTTGATGTCAACTCGTGGAAAGCGTTCACCGCAAACGGTGAATCCCCCGATGGAACGGTTCATCTCAACGCGGACGGGGGACCGCAAATCCAGATCTATCCGACCCCGCACACCTGCCCCGGCAACTTCGGGATGCTCTGCATCGGTCCGTGGACCAACAGCGATAATCAATACTCGGACTGGGTGCTCGACGGACCTACGTCCAGCGACATTCAGACTCTCATCGATAATGGCTTTTTCCCTGTGAGCGAGGCCGCGCCGAAGAAATGGAAAGGCAGCCCCGGCCTCCGCAGCGCCTTGTCGAGCGACTTTGAAGATATCATTGGCGAACCAAGGTTATTGCCGCTCTTTAAGCCGCGTACGATGAGTCCCTATCAAGCGGCATACGGCGTCGGCAGCAATGCCGGGTATGACATCGTCGGTTTTGTCGGAGTCACCGTGGCACAGGTCTCAGGTCACGGCGGTAATCTTTCGATTTCCGTGAAGCCATGCAATGTGATCGATCCCTCCGCGGTCTTCGACGGCACGTCGATTACGCCGCTTGGCTGCGAACCGACGGGTAAATTCCTGACATTCACGACGCTGTGTGCAAAACTGACGAAATGAGCGTGATTTTTACGATGCGGCAAGGGCCTCAACATACGGTTTGAGGCCCTGACCGAAAAGCTCTGTCCAGCCCGCATGCGTTTGTGTACCCATCTCATCGCTGAAGGCGCCGATCAGCGAATCTTGAATCGTCACTGTCGTCACCCCCTTCGCTTCACTGAGTGAAATATACAGCAGCGAAATCGCCGGTCCGCCATATCGCGTCGCCAGGTAGCCATGCATGTCGAGCGACTCGCCCGACGTGATCATTTGCACGGTGTACCACAACAGTCCTCCGCCCGGCGCCTCTTCATAAAACCTTCCTCCGGCTCGAGCCTCGAGAATCATCTTCTTCGACTGAGGCGCCATTCGATGCTGCGGCAACCACCAGGCATCGATTTCGTCCATCATTGCGGTCCAGACGCGATCTTTTGGCGCATTGATCT
>JBKJSI010000436.1:0-7395 GCA_046595915.1 Pirellulaceae bacterium | reverse complement strand
CGGCGGTGAGTCATCAGCCCGAGTTGCGCCGCGACTTCGCCATCGCCGCAACCGACGCCGCGCCGCTGAGTCTCACTTGGCAACGTGCGGATCTCGATCTCCTGGGCGATCAAAAGGCGATTCGCTGCCAACTCCAGCTTGTCAAAGTTGCGGGCGTCACGGGCAAGACTCGCATCCGCGTCATCACGTCGCAGGTGCAGCCTAAGAAGACGATCAAGGAAAACAATCAAGACAAGGTTGTGGACGACGTGGAGAAAACGCTGCGGCTCGAAGGCGAAACGACCTTCGCGACGGAAGCGACCGCGCTGAACTTGACGCTTCGCGTTCCCGCGGATCTACCGGCGAAGTTGTGGCAGGTGGCGTTTGTTGCGGAGGTGCTGAGTGCGGATGAGAAGACGGTGATTGCTTCGGCGCCTTGTCTGCCGAGGACGATGAAATTTTCTAACTAGAAGTTTTCGAGTTCGAGGTTTTCGAATTGGCCCCCTCCGCCGGGGCTGTAGTTGGTTGATTTGGGCTTTTGGCGGAGGTGAAAAAGGCTTGTTTTTGCGAAGGGGCCCAAGGGGCCCAATGCGCCCTCGCACGTGCCGAAGTGGCCCCTTGGGGCAAGTTCGCGGCCAGTTCGTAAAAACAAGGGGTTTTTGAGCGGGACGTGCGAAAACGGCTTGTTTTTAGGCTTTTATTGGAATTTTGGAAAAACTCTCCTTCGCGATAAGAGTGGCGGTAATTTGGCGGCTTCGAAATCGTCTAGCTTATTAGACGATTCTGCTTGACGGCTTTTGGCGGAAAGCATAGCGTCTATATAACTAGACGACACGCTTGCTTCCCCTTTGGCGCACCGACCGATGGCACGACCTTCTTCCAAGTATCCGACGGAACTGGAGCTGTTGATTTTGAAAGTGTTTTGGCGCGAGGCGCCGCTGCTCGCGCGGGATGTGCAGTCCGCGCTCGCTACCGACGGGCGCGATCTAGCGAAGACTTCGATCATCACCACGCTTAACACGATGGTCGCGAAGAAATATCTATCGCGAACGAAGCAAGGGAATATGTATTTGTTTGCGCCGAAGATTAGTGAGAGTGAGGTCGGCGACCGTGTGATGGGAGATGTGGTCGACCGAGTGTTTGATGGATCGACCTCGGCGGTGCTATTGAAATTGTTTGATGTGAAGGATGTTGATTTGGATGAACTGAAGGAGTTGCGGAAGATTATCGATCGGAAGCTCAAAGAGTCCTGAACGTTCGATTCGTGGACGGGATATGTGACGAGAACCGTGGCGATGACAACCTAGCGAGTACTCAAATGAACCTATTCTCGTGGATGCTGGAAGACTCGTTTGCAACGAAGCTCACCCTGACGCTGCTGCACTTTTTGTGGCAAGGCTGCTGCATCGGCGTTCTGGTCGTGATTGGCGGAGCGGTGTCGAGAAAGTCGAGCGCCCGCAGTCGTTGCACTGTCAATGTCGCCGCTATGCTCTTGATGGCCGCTTGCCTGCCAGTGACATTCTTCCTCATCGCGAGCCCCGAGGTTGTCGCGAATCGTCCCATTGCTTCCTTACCTGAAAACGGCGTTCAATCGCCGCCTTCCCAAGACCTTGAAGAGCCATCGCTACCATTCGAAGGGCTCGTTCCGATGGCCACCGAAGTAACCGGCGCGGCCGAGCCGGCCGTTCAACAAAGCCCTACGCCCGCCGCAATCAATCCACCCACTCGCGCTCCAGCAGCGGCCCCTGCATTCTCGCTTAGCGCCATTACGAGCGCTTTTCCCACGCTCTCGCGCTGGATTTCTTTACTCTATCTCACCGGGGTCGCTTTCATTCTTGGAAGACTCTTGCACGGCGTTTGGGGTGGGCATCGGCTGCGGAGGATGGCGATTTCGATTAAGGATGAAGCCCTGCTCGCGTCGTTTCGAAGGCTTGCGCACCGTGTTGGGCTGAAGGCTGCGCCTGCGATTGCTTGGTGTGAGCAAATTTCGATTCCTGTGGTCGTTGGGATCGTGAAGCCGATGATCTTATTGCCGATGGCGCTCGCGAGCAGTCTCACGCCTGATCAATTACAGGCGCTGATGCTGCATGAACTGTCGCACATCCGTCGATTTGATCCGATCATCAACCTGCTCCAGCGGATTGTCGAGGCGCTACTCTTCTTTCATCCGGTTGTTTGGTTTGTGAGCCGTCGCATTAGCTTCGAACGCGAACTGGCCGCCGATGACATGGTTTTGGCAGCGGGCTGGGATCGGCCGCTCTACGCTGATGCGCTCGTGCGAGTCGCGGAGATCGCCGCCAAGATTTCTGGCTCGAGCTCGCTTCGTCATGCCGCCCTACTCGGGGCAACGGGTAAAAATCGATCTGACTTCAAACAGCGAGTGCTTCGGCTCCTCGGCGAATCGCATCCGCCCAAACTTGACCTTCTGCGTGGCGGCCTTGGAGCGATGCTCTTGCTGCTTGTCATGGGCGGAGTTTTTGCCTGGTCGCAAACGGAAGTGCGAAAGCCAGTCGAGCCGAAACCTGAACCAGCGAATGTGGCAGCAACCAAGGCAGAGACTCAAGCCACGCCCACTGCTGATGACCAAGCTGATCAAGATAAAGAACCCTACAACGCCTACATGAAGATCATGGACCTCGCGCCCATGAATGAATGCAAGGCCGCGATCAAACGCCTCGACGACGCCGATGTGACCGAGCTTGCCGCGCAGTGCCGAGAACGTCTCGCTAATCGTTGGAAATCGATCTCCGAGCAGCCGGTGCAAACGTTCTTGCGGGAAATTCCCAAGAAAGATCCTGGCGAAGGGGTGGAGCGAGGAGGCGGTCCCGGAATCGGTGTTCAAACCGAGCTCGATGGTGTTTGGTCGAATGGCAAAGGCAATGCTGATAACTGGCGGAAATGGATTCTCCGCAAGCAAAACGATTATCGCGTCGGTCGTCTGCAACTTCTCGTCGAGGCGGCCGAGCGTTATCGCAAGATTGATGACACCGCCAGCGCGAAACGCGCTTTGATTAGTGGGCTATCAGGACATGAAATCTTCGATGCCGATCTGAAAACGCTCATCGAAAAATATTGGCCGATTACGAGCGATGATCCGGCGAAGACGCTTGGCTCCGCGCCGGAAGCGTGGACGCTGGCGAACTTTCTTACGGAGCTTTCTTCGGCTCAGCAATCGCTCGGCGAGATCGATCAGGCGATCCATACGCATTCGCGGCTGATGCTGGTTCACTTTATGTTGAGTTGGAAAGATCCGAGTGGGGGCCCGACGCAGATCGCCCGTGAGTTGTGGGCGCTGGTTCGCAAGAAGCCCGAGTCGATGCCGTCCTTGTTTTGGTTCAATGTCGTGGACGAGAAGAATTCCTCGAAGCAATTTGACCTCTCGAAATTCGGCCAAAAAGATCAATGGCTGACCTTCCATCACCAAAACTTGACCGCGGCTCCTTCGCTCGACTTCGCGGAACTCAAAATCACCGCCAAAACCCGCGGGCGCAAGGGAATCCTCGACGTCAATCGAATCAATCGCGAAGGCAAGCAGGAGTCGCTCGGTGTTCTTCAACCCTCGGCCGAAGGTGAAGCCGAGCAAACGCTCACGAAGACGCTCAAAATTCCGGCTGGGACGGGCTTAGTCCAATTCTTGGTCGCCGGCGATGATTTTCAGGTTGGCGAAGTGACGGTTGAAGCCACTTTTACGAAGCGGCCCGAGAGTGAAATCAAAGCGAGTCAGCAGGGCCGAAGTGATCGCGCGCCCCAGGGCGCCAAGATTTTGCGCAAACCGGCGATCCTTTTGCCCGATCATTGGATTATGAACACGGTGGCCTTTGATCATGACGACAAGGAACTGATCACCGTTTCCAACCAAAGCTTTGCCACCGTTCGCCGCTGGGATTTAGTCGAGAAAAAACTGATCAGTGAGATCAAGTTGCAAGGTGATGTGCATGGGCGGCAGTTTCGCGAGGGGACATTTGTCTTTTCTGGCGATCGGAAGAAAGTTGTCGCGGCGACCGATACTTATGTCGGAATTTGGGATACGACAACCGGCGAGCTGCTCAAGAAGTTAACGTTTCCGACCAAGCACGGAATCTATGACTGCGCGATCGATAAACTTGACTGCAATGCCGATCTCAGCGTCATCGCCGGTAACTGGGCGACGCCGGGACGATTGACGCTCTCTTACGATGCAAATGTGATGATCTGGGATGGCGTCTCCGGCGCCTTGTTGCAGACCGTCGTCGACAAAGGCGCGACCGACCTCAAAGCGATCGACCTCTCCGCCGATGGAAAAATGCTCGCCACGACCCATGGCGGCGGCGCCACGATTTGGAACACGAGCACCGGCGAGGAACTGCTCCATGTTCCTAACGATAATTCCGCCCGAGTCAAAGCCGACCCGAAAGCCGACAGCCGCTACACCGATAACGTGTGGAGCATTCAATTGTCCCCCAGCGGCAAACAGCTGGCGATGGGAGACACTTTAGGTGTCAAGCTGATCGACACGACCTCTGGCAAATTGATTCAGCAACTCGAGGGTGAATATCGCTACAGCAGCGGCGCAAGTCCTCCGCTGGTTTTCTCCCCTGATGGTCTGATGATTGCACGGCTGGGAACTGACGGCGAAAAGGTCGGTGGCGAGGCAAATGCGGTCGTACCCATTTGGTCGACAACCAGCGGCAAGCAGCTCTTCGAACTTCACGCGAGCGCCAATGACGCCGCGTTCTCCGCTGATGGAAAACGATTCGCCGTCGGGTTCTCCGATTTTCAGCAGGCGGTCGCTATCTGGCCGCTAGGCGACGACGCAACCGATCCCGCAAAACCCGAAGGCCCTGGCCCGCACACTCGCCAAGATCGCGTCGAAGAAAATGGCCACTATCGCGGGAAAGTCACGGCCGAGTATATCGAGAAGTTCAAACCGATTTGGCGCAGAATCAAGCCAGGCATTGAATATGGCATCGCGCTCACGAAACCGCAGCGCGAGTTCAAAATCGGTGAGCGGGTGCCCCTGGTTGTTTTCCTCCGCAATGCCAGTGACAAGCCGCTGAAGATCGACACGAAACCTGATTGTTTTGGGAATGCACCGAGGGTGCTCGATGCGAAGGGCGCCGCGGTCGAACTTGAAAAGGTTCCGCTGCTGGGAAACGTTCCGCACTATTTTGAAGAGCTTGGACCCAGCGAAGCGTTTGGGCCACTCTATCTCAGCTTTGGTTTAGGCGAGAATCCCACGCCCGGGAAGCAGCATTGGTATCCCTATCTCAAAATGCCTCAACCGGGGAAGTATTCGCTGACGCATTTGATTTCGGTGAATGTGGGAGGGCCGGAGAAGGAGGATGCGAAGACGGCGGCGGAGATTGTTAGTGGGGTGATTGAGTTTGAGGTGGTGGAAGGCGCGAAGCCTGAAGCGAAAAGCCTCGGCGCAAGTGAGACTCAACCGAGTGGTGCTGCGAAGCAAGTCGACGATTCTGTCGAGATCACGGGAACCGTCACTAACGCGAAAGGCGAGCCGATCGCCAATGCAATTGTTGTGGGCCCTATCGGATATGACCGCGGGACTTGGAAGCGTTTGATCGTCAAAGATGAAACCGATCAAGAGGGAAAGTTCTCGCTCATCATAAAGCAGTCCGATTTTCCCTCGGACTTGAGGTCCGAACGATTCGTGAACATTTGGGCCTGGGCCAAAGGATACTCGATCGCCGCAGCGGCGACGCCAAACCCTTTATCGGCAGACGCATCTTCACAAACACCTAAACCAATTTCGTTGACACTGCCCGCTCAATCAAGAATTTACTTCATCGTGAAAACCGAGACCGGCAAACCCTTGGTCGGAGCCAGGGTCATCCCCAAAACCGTTCGCGTCCCCAACGGCAGCGAACCGATCGATGGCCACAATGCACTCTATGACAACTTGCCTTTCGAATTCCAGGAGATAAAGAAAACGGATGACGAAGGTCGAGTCTATATGGAATTCATGCCCCGTGAGCAACTCGATTCCTTGTATGTCATCTCGAAATCGCACGGAACACAAGTCGTCCATCTCCTCAACAAGAAAGCAGAAACCGAAACACTGACAATGCGCCCCTGCGGCAGCCTCCACGGCAAACTAACCGGCGGCCCACCCAACTTGATGCGACGCGTTCGAATCGTCTTTACAACTTCCGAGTTAGGGGCAGAGTCAGGAGCAACCGACGGATTCGCTGATGTGATTACCAAGGACGATGGCTCCTTCCAAATTCCCAACATCGCCTCTGGCCGCCTGAGCGCCAAAACTACCCTCAATCCAAAGCAGCCCTGGAAAATCGTCGGCGATGATCATCGAGAAATGGCGATCTCTCCCGGGCGCGACACCGAATACAATCTCTACGTAGAGGAAGGCGTCCCCGTGACCGGACGGCTGGTCGTCAAAGGCGGCGCCGAACCCGTCGCCAATGCGGAGCTGATTGTCACTTCCGGCAAGTTCTATAACCGCGACGCCTGCGTGACCGACGAGAAAGGCGAATTCCACACGTTCGTCGTCCGAGGAGAAGAGTTTCACACTCAGGTTATCGATCTGACCAGGCATCCCGAACTGACGTATCCAGAACCAGTGGGCCCAAGTGACATTTTGAAAATCCCACGCGGCCTCCCCTCGTTCCGCATCCCTGATATCGAGATTCCTAAAGCGAAGGTGTACTCCGGTCGATTGATCGACCAATCCGGTAAACCCGTTTCAGGCAGATATGTGGTCCCGCATATTGGCAACGCAACCCAGCACCAAAAATCTCGCACCGATGCCGATGGCAACTTCAAGCTCACGCTTCACGACAACCAAGTACCCACCCGGTGGTTCGCGATCCTAGCGTGGAATCCGGAAACCCCGGAGAGGCAAAGAGAAGAAGTCGAGACTGAAGTTGTCACCGAATTACCCCTCCTCCTCCGAGTAACTGTTCCCGAAGAAAAATAACCGCGCGTTAGTCAATCTCCGCCAACAGCGTCTTCACCTTCCCCTCAATCAAATCCCGCACCTCCCGAAACTGCTCCGGCGTCATGTCGCGGGGGTCAGGGATTTGCCAGTCTTCGCGGCGTGTAGCGACTACCAATGGGCACTCATCACCACACCCCATCGTGATGGCGACTTCGACTTCTTGGCCGTTGAACTCGGCGAGGCCCTTCGAAGTGTGCGTCGTCAGGTCGTAGCCCAGATCTTTCATCGCTTCGATCGCTTTGGGGTTGACCCTGCCCGAGGGTCGCGAGCCGGAGCTGTGGGCTTCGACTTTGCCTGCGCCGTGGATTCTGGCGAAGGCTTCCGCCATTTGGCTACGGTTAGAGTTTTCGACGCAGACGAAGAGGATTTGTTTCATGGTGTGTTTTTCGGTGACTTGTTCAGCAGCAAGCGTTGATAATGCAGAGTTCGGTGGCTAGGCAGGCGGTGTGCTTGGTTCCTAATTG
>JBKJSI010000410.1:0-3643 GCA_046595915.1 Pirellulaceae bacterium | reverse complement strand
ATGTCGGTGAGTGATTTTCTCGCCACCTACGTTTTCTCCAAAGATCACAAGATCATTGGCATTCAGTTCCTCTTCTCCACGCTCCTCTGGTTCGTGGTTGGCGGCCTTCTCGCGCTCGGCATTCGCTGGCAACTCGCCTGGCCCTGGCAAGATATGCCCATCATTGGGCGGATGCTCTTTTCGGCGGAAGGAGGCCAGATCTCGCCCGAGTTCTATACGATGCTCTTCACCATGCACGCCACGGTGATGATTTTCTTCGTGATCATTCCGATCCTCGCAGGCGCGTTCGGCAACTTCCTGATTCCGCTGATGATCGGCGCCGATGATATGGCGTTCCCAACGCTCAACATGCTCAGCTATTGGTTCATGTGGCCCGCGTTCATCTTCATCGGCGGCTCCTTTTTCGCACCGGGTAATGGCGCCGCCGGCGGTTGGACTTCTTATCCACCACTCTCGGTCGTTGCCGCAGCTTCGCCAGGTAGTGGACTCGCACAAACACTCTGGCTCCTCGGCGTCACGTGCGTCGGTGTGTCATCGATGCTCGGCTCGGTCAATTACATGACCACGATCATTCAGATGCGTGCGCCGGGCATGACGATGTTCCGTCTCCCGCTCACGATTTGGGCTATGTTCATCACCGCGCTGCTGCAAGCATTCGCGTTGCCGGTTCTTACAGCCGCTGGCTTCATGCAGGTGATGGATCGCCTCTTCGGCACCGGCTTCTTCACACCTCCAGGACTCGAAGTCAACAACACCATGGTCCCCGGCGGCGGCCACCCGATCTTGTGGCAGCACTTGTTTTGGTTCTACTCGCATCCCGCCGTTTACATCATGATTCTGCCTGCGATGGGCATGGTCTCCGACATTATTTCTTGCTTCGCCCGCAAGCCGGTCTTCGGTTACAAGCCGATGGTTTACTCGATCTCGGGTATCGCTGGTCTAGGCTTCATTGTGTGGGGCCATCACATGTTCGTCTCGGGCATGAATCCGGCCCTCGGCGTGACCTTTATGGTCTCGACAATGATGATCGCGCTCCCTAGCGCGGTGAAGGTCTTCAACTGGCTCGGCACCATCTGGGGAGGGCAAATTGAATACACCACGCCCATGCTCTTCGCTTTGTCATTCGTCTCGATGTTCATCATCGGCGGCCTCTCCGGCATCTTCATGGCCGCTACCCCAGTCGACATCTTCATTCACGATACTTACTTCATCGTTGCCCACTTCCATTACGTCCTCTTCGCGGGCACAGCGATGGCCGTCATGGGCGCCATCTACTTTTGGTTCCCCAAGATGTTCGGCCGTATGATGAATGAAACGCTCGGCAAGATTCACTTCTTCCTGACGTTCATCTTCTTGAACGGCACCTTCTTCACGATGCACATCCTCGGCGCCGTCGGCTTCCCACGACGACTCGCCGATCCCTACGACTACGACACCTTCCGCCATTTGCTCCCCATGAATCAGTTCATGAGCATTTGCGCGATTTGCATGGTCGCCACGCAAATCATTTTCGCCTTCAACTTCATCTCCAGCATGTTCTTTGGCAAAGTCGCGGGGCGCAATCCTTGGAAGGCCAACAGCCTCGAGTGGATGGCGCCAAGCCCGCCGGGCCACGGCAACTTTGATTTCCAGCCCGTCGTTTATCGCGGTCCTTATGAATATGGCTCGCCCGAAGTCGACACGGTGAACTATCCGCAAACCCAGCCACCCCCAGCCGGCGCACTCAAGTCGAGACCCGCGCACTAATCATGCCCGAAACCTCCCACACCGAATCACCTCGAACGATCTCGCCCTGGCTGCGGCGAGCTGCGGTGTGCTTGGCCTGCGCAACCTTCCCGCTCATTTTCGTGGGCGGACTGGTGACCACGACCCGCGCCGGCATGGCGGTTCCCGATTGGCCTTCGACCTACGGATACAATCTCTTTTTGTATCCCTGGGAAACGTGGGCTTTCGGCCCCTGGAAACTCTTTGTCGAACATGGCCATCGCCTTTTCGGCTCGCTCGTGGGCTTACTGGCGATCACATTACTTTTTATCGCGATTCGCACTCGCGCTCCGCGCAGTTTCGTGATCGGCGCAGTAGTAACGCTGCTTCTCGTCTGCTTTCAAGGCTTCCTCGGCGGCGCCCGAGTGCTACTGGAAAGCCGCGGAATCCTAGATGGTCGAAGCATTGCTTTTTTACATGGTTGCACAGGCCCGCTCTTTTTCACTTATTCCGTTCTTTATGCAGTTGCGACATCGCGATCGCTTTCAACAGACTGGACTTTGAAAAGTGAACCTGCCCTTTCAGGTTTGAAAACCGCCAGCTTGCTACTCGCCCTTCTCGCAACCGCTCAGCTCATTTTCGGCGCGAGCCTAAGGCACGTTCCCGATACCGCAGAGCCTAGCTATTTCCGCATCATGACCTTGATGCATCTCCTCTTTGCCGCCGCGCTGTTCGTTCAAAGCCTGTTGCTCTCGGGACGAATTCTAAGCCGACCCGCATTGCGAAAAACCTTCAGCAAATCCGCCTCGCTGCTTCTCGCACTACTTGTCGCTCAAATTGCCCTCGGCGTGATGACCTGGGTGCTTAAGTATGGTTATCCTCCAAGCCTGCCGCTCGCCAGCTACTTCGCTCAGCTCACCCTGGAACATCAAAGCCTGCTCCAAATCACCACCGTGACCGCCCATGTCGCCAATGGCTCATTAGTGCTCGCGCTGGCCGCACGACTTGCCTTCGTTTCGCGTCGTTATTCCTCCCTCTCGGCGCCGCTCGCCGCCGTAGTGCTCGCGGAGGGTCTCCGATGAAAAACGCCGCGATCGCCAAAGCAGTCGCCGTCGATGAAGTCGTCTCGCGCGGTTCGCTCCTCATAGCCGCTGGCGATTACCTCTCGCTAACCAAACCCAAAATCGGCGTGATGGTCCTCGTGGCCACCGCTACCGCCGCCTATGTCGGCGCCTGGGGCCAAGTCCAACCCTGGCCGCTTTTACATGGTCTGATCGGCACCTTCCTCATCGCATCCGGCGCTTGCGCTCTCAACCAGTGGCTCGAGCGCGTCTCCGATGGCCTGATGCCCCGCACCGCCGATCGCCCCATCCCCTCCGGCCGCCTCAGCAGCACCAGCGTCCTCTGGTTTGGCGGGGCCCTAAGCCTCCTCGGCGCACTTTACTACATCTGTTTCACGAGCCCGCTCACCGCGATTTTCGGAATTGCCTCTTGGATCATTTACGTTTGCATTTACACGCCGCTCAAACGTCGGACTACGCTGAATACCCTCGTCGGCGCCATTAGCGGCGCGATCCCCATGCTCATCGGCTGGTCGCTCTCCGGCGCAGCGTGGGATGCCCGCGCGGTCTCGCTTTTTCTGATTCTCTTCTTCTGGCAATTCCCCCACTTCATGGCGATCGCCTGGCTCTATCGCAAAGACTACGCACTCGCCAATTGCCAAATGCTCACCGTCGTCGAACCGACCGGCCTACGAGCCGGTAAGCATGCGGTAATCTTTGCCATCGCGACCACCCTCGTCAGCTTCATTCCGGCGCTCTACGTCCCTGATGGCCGCGTTTACCTGGCCTGTGCCGCGTTCCTCGGCGGCGCCTATTTCATGTGTGCCGCTGCATTCCTGCTATTGCGAGATGACTTCAACGCGCGAATCCTCCTCCGA
>JBKJSI010000262.1:0-12231 GCA_046595915.1 Pirellulaceae bacterium | reverse complement strand
CGGCGCGAATTCTCAGGCGGTCGAGTGAAACCAGATTGTTTCGTTCATTTCGTGGGTAGCGGACCATCAGCTTCACTTCGTGACGACCGCGTTGGAGTCGCATAACTTCTTCGCCGTAATAGGCGCCACGAATTGTCTCGGCCAAGTCAGCCGTCGAGACGCCCATGGACCGGGCTTTGTCATTGACTTTGATCTGGTATTCCCATTTGCCCTCGAAGTTATCGTCTCCTTCGTCCGCAACGGCGGGGTATTTTCCCAGTTGGACTAGGGTCTTGTTGGCGGCTTCCTCGAGTTCTTTCCAATGTGACTCGTCGGAAACGAGTTTGAACTCCACATCCTTTCCACCGGGGCCCATCGATTGGGCGCCGAAAACGACGCTTTCGGCGCCGAGCACTTTGCCGGTTTCTTCGCGCCAGAGGTCGACGATCTGGGCGCTGGTGAGGGTGCGGGATTCGGCCCCGGCTAATTCCGCGAACACGGAGCCGACGAATTCGCCGGAATCACGTTCTTGAGCGCCGGGCATGCCGGCGCCGCTGAATTGACCGACCGATTCGTGCATGACTTCCACGAGCGGCGGCTTGCCGGGCTTGGAGAGCTTTTTGTCGAGACGCTTCATCGCTTCGGCAACTTGACGGACCGCGGCATCGGTGATGGTAGCTGGCGTGCCGTCAGGGAATGTGATTTTTGCCTCAATGGCGCGTCCATCGAGGGCGGGAAATACTGTTCGCTTGACGAGCCCCGCGGAAAGTGCGGTGACGGTAACCGTTAAGATCGCGAATTCGATCGCGATGACTGTCGGAATGTTGTTCATCGAAAGGCGAAGGAGCGGCAGATAAATCCTCTGGACCGAGAAATCGACGAACCAATCGGCCACTTTGTTTACTTGATCGAAGCCAAGTTTGATTATGTGAAACAGGCTGTGCAGGCAAAGCATTGCCTGTTCGGCGACTAGCGCGGCTAGGAAAAAAATGAACGCGATCGAGAAGATTTGAATCGGATTAAATGAATTGAATGATGGGCGAATGATGCCTAAGATCTTGAGCGCATTCTCGACGCCGGGGCGGTCCTTCACGCTCTGCGGTAAGAATTCAAGCGCCATCGAGAAGACAACGAGTCCAAAGAAGAACGCCAATCCGACCAAAATGGTCTTATTCCATTTCATGATCGAGCGGCGAATGCCGCCGACGATGCCCGCCATTTCTTTGAGCACCCCATTGTGGCCCAAGTGTGCTGGCAAAATCGTTAAACCTTCGACAAGCGAAATGAGCAACATCGCGATCACGGTGAAAGGCATGCAGGCGATGAACTTGCCCATGACGCCCGAGACGAAAAAGAGCGGCACGAATGCAATTACGGTGCAGAAAACGCCGGCGGTCACGCTCGGCGCCACTTCGACGGTCGCGTCGATAGCCGCATCCTGCAAACTCTTGCCCATCTGACGATGGACGTGGAAGTTTTCGCTGATAACGATGGCGTCATCGACCAGAATGCCCAGCGCGAGGAGAAACGAGAAGAGCGTAAGCATGTTGAGCGTTTCGCCGGTGGCGAAAAGCAATGCACATGTGGCCAGAATGGCAAACGGGATCCCCGTAGCGACCCAATAGGCGAGACGGAATTCCAAGAAAATCGCAAGTACGATGAATACGAGTATGAGACCTTGCAAACCGTCTTCGGTCAAAAGCTCAAGTCGTTCGCGAACATCAATCGAGGTGTCGTTCCAAAGTTTGAGTCTGTATCCTGGAGGCAACTTCTTTGCGGCGGCATAGGCCTTTACATCATCGACGATCTTGATCAAGTCTTCGGTCTTGGTGCGGTCGACCGAAATGAGCATGGCCGGTTGGCCATCGACGCGTTGAAAGGAGGCCGTATCCTCAAATCCATCGTAGACTTCGCCTAAGTCTGCAACCGTGAGTACGGCGCCTTCGGGGCTCGTTAATAAAGGCAATTTGGCAATATCAGAACCGCGTAGACCTTTGTTTCGGCCTCGCAATAGTAGTGCTTCGGACGGGGTCTGAATCTTACCGCCAGGGATTTCGATATTCTCACGCCGAATCAATTCGGCAATGCCCTTTAGAGTAAGCCCGTATTTTCGCAG
Organism: Pirellulaceae bacterium; assembly: GCA_046595915.1. Classification (GTDB taxonomy): domain Bacteria; phylum Planctomycetota; class Planctomycetia; order Pirellulales; family Pirellulaceae; genus JBKJSI01. The sequence continues at coordinate 10,136 of JBKJSI010000262.1, read as the reverse complement.
CGTCTCTTCGGAGAGTTCGACATCAATCTGATAAGGCAATTCGCCGCGGATCGTGGCTTGCGACACACTGCCCAATCCGATTAAGTCGCTACGAACTTCCTCCGCGATATCTCTGAGCCGTAGATCGGCGCCGGCGGCGGTCGTGGGGGCCGCAATGACGCCGACTCGAATCGCGGGCGTGCGAAACGTGATTTGCTGAACGACGGGGTCTTCGGTCAGCTCGGGGAAACTTGGAATACGATCGACATTGGAGCGAATCTCACTGAGGGCCTTGGTGACATCGGCTTTTGCCAAGAGTTCGCAAACCACAAATGCCGAGCTCTCGCGCGAAACGGAGGTCATCTGCTTGATGCCCTCGACCGATCGCACCGCTTCCTCAATTTTTTGCGATACGCCTTGTTCGACTTCTTGCGGGCTGGCTCCTGGATAAGGAACGGAGATCACGACGATTTCGAGTTCAAAGTTCGGGAAAACCTCACGGCGCATGCCGAAGATGGCCACGATCCCGACCAGGAACGCGCCGACCATCATCAAGTTCATCGCCGCCGGATTGGCTACACACCAACGAAGGATCGTGCGCGTCATGAAGAAGTTCGCTCCGTAAGTGGCATACCTTCGCGAACCATTGCCATTGGCGTGATTACCACTTTGTCGTCAGTTTTCAAACCTTCTTCAGTCGCGTAGACCAACACGCGTTCATCTGACAGGCGTCTAGCAATTTGCACAGGCTGAATGTGCAGTTTTCCATCACGCATCACCCAAGTGACATTGCCGCTGCGAACGGCCGCAGAGGGCAGGTCAAGAAGGGATGCATGCGGCGTCGCCATCGCACGAACAGTCACAAACATTCCTGTTGTTAGCGGCGGCGCAACGATTCCCTCTGGCTCAACTCCCGCAACGGTCTTGAGCGAGCTTTTGCTTGGAGCACTCACATGAACCCGGCAAGGAATGGTGCGAGTTTTGGGATCGATTCCGGTACCCGCGAACCTCGTCAATTCTCCTTCCCAAACCGCCAAAAGGCCTTGAAAGGGAAATTCGACAGTCACCTTGATATTGGGAAATTCATAATAGGCACTGGGGTCGAGTGCGGCGCGCTGCTTCACTTCAGGGGCGTTGCGTGTGCCCCAAATCCAAAACAGGTCATCGAGCTCTAAGTTGCAAGCGATTTCCGATGCCGAGGTGTCGTTGAAGATGGCGACCGTTGTTCCATCTTTTACATAGCCATCCTGCTCAATGCTCTCGGTAATGATCGTTCCGTTGCAGGGAGCAATAATTTTGGTTCGAGCCAGGTCGCGCTGGGCTCGTTCGAGCATTGTGAGTTGCATGTCGCGAGCGCTGATGGCGCGTGCTTCTCGAGTGTCAATCGCGCGAAGCTGATTGTTGAATTGCAACAGCGCTGTTTGAGCCGCCACTTCGGCACGCAGCGCTTTGTCGACTTCGGTTTCGGCAATGGCATTTCGCTTTCCAAGCGCCCTAACTCGTTCCACCTCTCGCTGAGTCAGCTCTAAATCTTGTTGCGCGAGTTCGATTTGCTTGAGAATATTCTCTCGATCCGTTTTCCATTCGGCCAAAGCATTCGTTGCTTGAGATAGTTCCTCATTGATTCGTCGAATCGTGATCTCGTAGTCGACCGGGTCGATTTCGGCCAAAACCGTGCCAGCGGTGACGAAATTTCCTTCTTCGAAGATGGGGGCTTTGAACTTAATTCGCCCAGCGACTTCCGCCGCCAGATTGAGCCGACGATAAGGAGTCGCCACCCCCTCGACCTTGATCTCGATTTGGCCTTTGAAGGCCTGGGCGGTTTGGATCTCCACCGGAGTGGCAATTTCCGAATTGCTCTCCTCCATCTTTGGAGGGGGTGCGGTGCCAAAGATGTAATACCCGGCGCTGGCTCCCCCTATGATCAAAATGGGGATCGCCGCCCGGATCAAATCCACGGGGGAAAGCAGACTTGACCGGCTCATGTTTCCAGCTCGACTCATCCGTTTCTTACCTTAGACGACAGAGTGACCCTAAACCCTTCATTTTGTTCGCACAAAATCATAGAAGCTAGGCCAACTACCTCCGAATTCAAACAATTGTTTGGTTGAAAATATCGCGAGGGTGGCCATCACCATCCCACTTAGTCGTACAAACAGCCCAGATTTCGACAAGGCGCCATTACGTACGAACACGCTGTTGTGCCAGATATTGGGACAAAAACTGAAGAGCCAGAAAGGCATAGAGAAACACTTGGATTGCCAGTACCGCCAATGCTTCGATGAGATTTTGAGCAAACTCCTTCGGCGCCAAAATCATCGCACTAATTACTGGCAAAGTGACTACACCGTCAAGCAGGACAAGAACGCCGGTCGCGGCCGCCAAGGTTTGCCGAGGCCATCCTTTATCGCATCGAAAAATGACAGCCGCGGGCAGCAGCGTTAAGAACCAAAAGAAGGCGGCCATGAATGGATATAAGTCCCAAGTGATGGCGCCGAAAATCGACAAAACAAGCGGAGGCGATAAGCCAACCGCGAGTAAGTTGGCGCCATTACGTTGATCGACGCTCAACGCATATCGACCGAAGCGATCAAAGCGCAAGATCAGATTGAAGAAAGAGGGGGCAAGCCAAGTTAACACGGCGAAGCAAACGTAGGCGCCAATGATCGGATAAACGAATGGCTTTAGCGCCGGCACATTAATCGCCAGCTGACTTAGAACTCGATTGCCTAAAAAACCGCCCAGCATGAGTCCCCATTGCCAAGAAGAGGGAAGCCGACCCGCCCACAGGAAGTATTGAAGCATGTAGCGATAAATAAAATTCCTCGACTGCATTGCCTCGACAATTCCGGCCTTCGCCCAATCATTCTCCGGATCAAGCCGCAGCGCTTCGCGAAAATGTTCCATCGCTTTCTTGGGATCATTTGCGTGCAGCAGGCTCCAACCTTGGTTGGCGTGTGTCCAGGAATCATCGGGACTCAACGCGAGGGCGGTCGCCATGGTTTCCGCCGCGGCCGAACGATCGCCGAGTTGCACGAGTGACTGAGCTCTGAGGTTGGTGCATCCAACATGATCCGGCTCGATCGTAAGCCCCCGATCGGCGGTTTCCTTGGCGCTGCGCCAATCTCGAAGGATCAGATGGATTTGCGAGAGTAATGCCCAATTGTCCGCCTCATCGGGATCGAGCCGAAGCGATTCTTCGACTGCCTGTCGCGCTTCCTTCAATTGATTTCTACCGAGAAGGCTACGCGCGAGCGCCTGAAATCCAATCGATGCTTCGGGGTCGAGTGCAATTGATCTCTGAGCATGCTCCGTCGCCACTTGGAATTTTTCCAACGCGGTGAAGCAGATCGAAATCAGCGCATGGGTAAACGCATCCTCAGGCCATTCGAGTAAATGTCGTTGGAACTCGGTGATAGCGTCTGCATGACGGCCCTGTTGGAGGAGAATGGCGCCGCGCTGGAAGTGTGCTGTCATTGGAAATTGGGTTACCTGGTTTTTGAATGCAATACGTAGTTCGTGATGCTTGATTAGCGGCGGCGGCGCACCTATGGAACGGACGACTTAGCTACCAATTCGCCGCGGCGCCATTTTCCGAACGCAATCATCAACCCGACGAAAATCGGAGTTGGCCAGAGCAATGCCAGTAACTCATAGACAAGTAGCTGCACGAGCAACACTTTTTGCGGAGCCGCCAAGATCAGATAGATTGAGTTGGACACGAATCCAAGATCATGTCCCAGCGACACGAGCATCATCAGACATTGAGTGAGCATGAGAAACGTCAAAATAGACCATAACGTTTCGGCTGGTCCAGGTTTACTGCGAATCCAATTTGCCACAGGCAGTAACCAAAGGACGCAACGAATCGCGATGAGCAAGGGAAGCAATTCGCGATTGGCCACTCCGAGTCCAACAAGCATCAGCGGCATTAACAGGGCTGCTCCTAGCCAAGACGCTCTATTAGCATCTTGCGCAGAAACGGCATGTTTACCCTCGCGGTCAAAGCGCAATGAAAGATTGAATAAATCCTGCCCCAAGTAGGCGGCGATTGCGGATCCGGTGTAAGCAACCATGGCCATTAGTAGAATGATGGGAACCGGCTCTTTCGCCTCCAGAATCTGCAACCAGATTTGGCTAACGACCATTCCACCTACAAGAAATGACCACTGCAGCCAAAAGGGAAAACGTGACTTCCAAATCCAATAGCGAAACAACCAGCGATAAACTGGATTTCTCGCTTTTAGCGCCTCGATAAAGCCGCGACGGGCAAGGTCTCGATCGGGATTGAGTCGCAAAGCTTCGCGAAAATGCGTCAAGGCTGATCGAGAATCTCCGATATGCAATTGCGCATATCCTTCCACCGAATGGGAAAGCCCATCTTCGGGATCAAGCGAAAGTGCTACCTTGGAATCCTGGGCCTTGCCCTTTAACGCCATTTGAAGCAAGTTGCGAATGTTATGGCAACGAACATTGTCCGGATCGATTCCAAGCCCACGCTCACAAGCATGGAGTCCCTCCTGAAATCGCCGCCGAAACATTTGAATTTGAGCCAGTAAAGCACAATAGTCAGCGTCGTTAGGATCCAGGCGAAGTGACGAATCGATGGCTTCCTTTGCTTCACGAAACTCGTTTTGGGCTAAGTGTGTCAATGCAAACGCGTAGAACGCCGATGCTGATTCGGGATCAAAGGCGATCGCTTTTTTTGCTAGGAGCGTTGCTTCCGAATAGTTTTTGAGATTTAAACAACAAACGCTAATCAACGCAAATGTTCGCGAATCTTCAGGCGTCTCCGATAAATGCCCATAAAACTCGCCTATGGCGTCCTTGAAACGCCCTTGCTCAAATAGCACCGACCCGCGCTGAAAGTGTGCCGTCATGAAAGTTTCAAATACTTGAGAATATCGTCGTATAGACCGCCTTCGTTTGCGTAGAGCGCGTGGTTACGGGCGCTGGCGAACCACTCCTTTGTTGTGGGCTTCAATCGGGAAGCCGCAGCAATGAAATCCGCTGTCACCATGGGCTTCGGGGCGCCAGCTTTGAGGGCTTCGCGGAGTTTCGCCTCGACCGCTTGATCAACAATCGCTTTGAGATCGGCGCCGGAGAATTGGTCGGTCTTTTTGGCGATTTGCGAGTAATCGACGTCGGTTGTTGGCTTGTCCTTACAAAGGACTTTCATGATCGAAGCGCGAGCTGTTGCGTCGGGCGGGGGAACGAACAGAATGCGATCAAAGCGTCCTGGTCGGCGAAATGCGGGATCAAGATGCCAAGGTGAATTGGTTGCCGCCAAGATCAATACACCATCGTTGCTGGATCCGACTCCGTCCATTTCGGAGAGAAATTGATTGATCAATTGCCGCCCTGCGCTTTTGACCATATCACTACGTCGCGCGCCGAGCGCATCGACTTCGTCGAAGAAGAGTACACAAGGCGTACATGCGCGTGCTTGTTCGAAGAGTTGATGCATGTTCCGTTCACTTGAGCCGATCCACATGTCGAGCACATCGGAAATTCCGACCGACATGAAATTGGCTTTAATTTCACCAGCGGTGGCGCGGGCCAAGTGTGTTTTGCCGCATCCCGGCGGACCATACATTAAAATTCCGCCGCCGATCTTCTTGCCGTAAGCCTTGAAGAGCTCAGGATGGTTAAGCGGGTGGACAATTTTGATGCGGATCTCTTCTTTGAGCGCATCCATGCCTCCTACATCGGCAAAGGTTAGTTTGGGGCGTTCAAGCTCTGGAGCCGCAGGGCCCTCCTCCCAGCCGGCCTTGAGTTTTCCATTTTCCACTTCTGATTCGGTGTCGACAAATTCGGCGCCAATACCGAGTTGCTCTTCAAAGTCCTTATCCTCCGCGTCGGGATCACGTTCTACGCCGAGTTTGTAATTCGCGATTGCATCAGGAATTTCACCTCGACTCGAGAGCAGCCTTGCGCACATGACAAAAGCCTCGCCTGGCGCATTTTTTGACTTGATCCAATCCTCGAGCAAAGTGAGCGCAGCCGAACCTTTTCTTTGATCAACAAATGCCTTCGCTAAACCGAGTTTGAGTGCAATATTATCTGGCTGCCTTTGGAGCGCCTCCCGAAATTCAACTTCTGCATCCGCGGCTTGGCCATGCGAGAGGAGCGTTTCAGCGAGGAGCTGGCGCAGCGGAAGATTGTCGGGCGAATGCCGCAGGGCCTCGCGAAGCGATCCAATGGGATCATGAGCAGCCAAGCGATTTCCTTCCCGATAAGATGGGGCAGTTCATGGGCGGTCGTGCAAGCCTTCGACCGGCAATGGAAATCTTACACACGGGCCATCCCGTCGTCACCCGGCAATAAATCAGTTCATCGACACCTGAGTTGCACAAATGTCCATGGTTCTCGAAGTCCGTCATCCTTTGGTGAAGCACCATCTGACGCGATTGCGCGAGAAATCTTCGCCGCCTTGGGAGTTTCGGCTTCAACTCCAGCGTTTAACGAGCTTGCTCGCCTACGAAGCAACCCGTGATCTCGGCCTTGTTGCAACCCAAATCGAAACGCCAAACTGCTCGATGCAGGCGCAAGTTCTTTCGCAGCGGATCGCCTTTGTGCCGATTCTCCGCGCCGGGTTGAGCATGATCGACCCTATTCTGCATCTCATTCCAACAGCCGAAGTTTGGCACCTCGGACTTTACCGAGATGAAGAAACCGCTTTGCCTGTGGAGTACTACAGCAAAGTCCCTAACACCAACCCACCCGACATTGCAATGGTTCTCGACCCAATGCTCGCGACCGGCGGCTCCATCTGCGCCGCCATCGACACGCTGAAAACTTGGGGCGCAAAAGATATCCGCGTCCTTTCGATCATCTCCGCTAAGCCCGGCATCGATGCGGTGATTGCCGCCCACCCGAATGTGAGAATCTACACCTGCGTGATCGATCCCGAGTTGAATGATCGCAAGTTCATTGTCCCCGGCTTAGGTGATGCCGGAGACCGCACCTTTAACACACTCGCGTTGAATAACTGAGCCTTAGGTCGCTTCAATATGCAGACCGCGCCGAACTCGCTCTTTTCGCCTCGCGCCGTCCATTAAGCTTGCGACCTCCTGAACCTTGTCAATTCCGCGCAGAATCAGTTCGGGGTCCGAGCGATCGGTAGAGGTCAAGCGAATCGTGCCCACCCCCATCATTCGCTCGATGATCCCCTGCGTAAAAGCGACGTCGTCGATATCAATCGTTTCAATACGATCCGTGCGGATTGCCAACAGTCCGCGACGATGCACGAATCGTTGATTCGTGAGTCGATAGGCAACTGACCATTTTCGATAGAGTAGCACGAGCCCTTGCCAGGCCCAAAGTAGCGCCAAAACGCCGATCGTTCCGACCCAAGCCATTGGCTGATTTAGAAAGAAGATCCCGACTACGACGAGCGTTGCAATCGAAAGTACAGTCAAATAAAGCCAATTCGTAACCATCTCTTTGCCCGAATAGTTACCGACCCAAAGTTCGACTTCGGTGTCATCGGTAGGGATACGGCGGGTCGCAGGCGCCATCGACTCTTGCGGCGCAGGCCTACTTGCCGCCGGAAGTTCAGATTTCGCAGGATCGCTCGCCATGACGCCACTCTCTTTCAAGGACTAAAGGGAAGTATCGGTGAACAACGAAGTTGCTTAGTCGAGGGGACGATTATTAAGCCCGCCCGGCTTACTTACAAGCGACAATCCGCCTTCGGAGGCGCGCAAGTGCTATTCCAACGGCGCCGGGCGGCGGCAATGATAGGATGTTCGCTAGATTCAAGGCGAAATTTGGCTTCCAAGGCCCGTTACCCACTCTCTCCCGACAGTTTCTCTTACCCAAGGCGGCCTCGCGATATGCGGTGCCCGTTCTGCTCACTGGACAACGACCGCGTCATCGACTCCCGCGCCAGCGACGACGGGTGCGCGATTCGGCGTCGTCGCGAATGTGTGTCTTGCAAACGCCGCTACACCACGTATGAACGCGTGGAAGAAGTGGCGGTAAAAGTCGTGAAGAAAGATAGCACGCGCGAGCCCTATGCCCATGAAAAAATCCGCGCCGGCATCGCCAAAGCCTGCTGGAAGCGCCCGATCAGCCACGATGCAATTGAAAGCGTCGTGACCGCCGTCGCCAACGAAGTTTATGCCAACTACGAATCGGAAATTGATAGCAAAGAGCTTGGAGAGGTCGTCATGGCCCACCTAAGGAAACTCGACGAAGTCGCGTTTGTACGTTTCGCAAGTGTCTATCGGCAGTTCAAAGATGTGCGCGATTTTGTGGATGAGCTAAAGCCGATGCTAAATGGCCCGCCAAAGCGATAGTTGATCCAAGGCAGCGCGGTCGGTTTTTTGGCAATTAGTTCTAGGAGCCGCTATTGAAGGCTAACTGGCGCCTGGCAGGTGGCAATTGCCGCAGAATTAGCGGAAAATAGTTGCAATCCGGTTTTCGAAAGCGTTATGTTGGAAGCGTCATTCATTTCTTCGTCCGCGCTTGGGGAGGGTTTTTTATGGAAAACCTCATGCATTTCGAGCGTTTGGTCTGCGAGAGCGACGCCGTACACAATTTAAAGTCGGCGCTGCGAGCTGCAATTTCATGGGATGCGAAATCGGTCGGGATGCAGCGGAAAGTTCAGGGAGTCCGATTCGTTATCGAAGCGCTCGAGCGTCACTTGCAAAAATTGATGGACCTGGAGGAACTTGAAGGGTGCCTCTCCTGGATTGGAGAAAGCAAGCCGAGCTTACAATCATTGGCTTCTGCTCTATGCGCGGAACATGATCGCTTTCGAACGAGGTTAAAGGAAATCGTTCCCCGGTGGGAGGCTGCGGCTTCGATGCAAGAGGACGAATTCAATGAACTTTGCGATAGCGTCCGGTCATTTTTGGCTTCGGTAGAACGCCACGAAGGACGCGAACGAGACTTGATGTATAGCGCGCTGTGCGACGACGAAGGGGGCGAGAGCTAACTCGTCTTGTCAAAAACGAACGTTGTGGCGATCCACGTCACTAATAGCAGATGTTTTACGCCTCGGAATTCTTTTGCCTCGTGTTAGAATATAGTGGACAGATACTTGACCTAACTTGACGCCGTGCTGCATTCGCTTCGATGCCGAGTGCTTCGGCCTTTGCAAAGCAACTGAGAATGTCGGAATCGGAAGACATCGATGGTGTACTGCGCGCTTGGGAGTATGACGCGGAAGGCATTAATGTCCGCAAAAGTACCGGAAGCGACGGTCGCCCGATCTTGCAAATGAGGCTCGACCTGGGTGTCTTGCAACTGGAGGCGATCGGTCGACCGGATGGACTGCGTCCGGGAGGTCAGGGGAGCTATTGCGAACATCTCGCGATGGAAGCGGAACGCTTCGGCGACGAGATGGAATTGACAACGGAGCAGTGCGCCGAGATCGATCGCGAGTTTTTGCAGTATTATCACCGACGGATTTGCTGGCTTCAGTTGCGGGAATTTGGAAAGGCCGTTGCCGATGCTGATCACACGTTGCTGCTGATGGATCTTTCAAAAAAATACTCTCCTGATGAGCAGTGGACGCTGTCCCATGAGCAGTATAGACCCCTGGTGATTTTTCATCGCACCCAAGCGGCGGCGCTGCAGAGGCTCGAGGAAAGCGGCGCCGAAGCAGCGGTAGAGGAGGTGAACATTGGAATTACGCGTCTGCGAGCATTTCATGAAGAATATGCCCCGGATGAGGATTTCGAAGAATTAGAGATAGTCACGCGCCTGACCGAATTGCGAGAATCACTGCGACAGAAATTTGATGTTGGCCTCACCTTGGCTGAGCAGCTGGCGGAAGCGGTGGCTACTGAAAAATATGAACTTGCGGCTCGCTTGCGCGATGAACTGGCGAAGCGTAAAGATGGTAGCGCTAAGAATTAGGATTTAAGCGGGGCTCGCACAACGCCCTGCTGGTTAATTCGGATGATTGGGGGGACTATTTGCCCCAAACCCGGCATTATCCCTGCCCATTGACTGACGGGCCGATTTTCCTAAATTTAATGCACGCAACGGCTTGGGGCGGGGGTGAGCCATTTTGTGCTTTCCGGTGTCCCTTGAGTCGATAGCGGATAGAATTGCCAGCTTCGGGAGGTCCAGTCGGGAATCCGGGGCTCGAAAACACGCGGTCGTGGCGGAATTGGCAGACGCACCAGCTTGAGGGGCTGGCG